>NZ_JAOPKC010000023.1:0-44043 GCF_025517535.1 Halapricum hydrolyticum | reverse complement strand
GTCGAACACGCGCGTGCACGACAGAAAGTCCGTAATCGGCATCATCTGTCCTTGCTACCGCCTACGTCACGCTCCTACTTCAACGTGCAAAGCTGAGTTTTTATTAACCCGCTCCAGTAGCCACGCCGCTACCCAGACCCCGAACAGCCGAAGTGTTTTCCCCCACTCACCCGAACCCAACTATAACGCGCCGGACGCGGGAGATACGAATGCACCGAGGACGCACCTACGACCACGAGAGCGTACAGGAGTTCTGGCAGTACCGCTGGAACCAGGAAAACCCCTACGAACTTTCGGATCTGGAGGACCCGCTGTACGTCCTGGGGATGTTCCCCTACACGTCGGGCAACCTCCACATGGGCCACGTCCGCAACTACGCCATCACGGACGCCTACGCCCGGTTCAAGCGCATGCAGGGTCACGACGTCCTGCACCCGATGGGCTGGGACGCCTTCGGCCTGCCCGCCGAGAACGCCGCCTACGAACGCGCGACCGACCCCCAGTCCTGGACTGACTCCTGCATCGCCCGCATGCGCGAGGAGATGGAGACGATGGGCTTTGGCTACGACTGGGCCCGCGAGATCACGACCTCCGACCCCGACTACTACCGCTGGAACCAGCAGTTCTTCCGGGAGTTCTACGAGGAGGGGCTGGTCGACTACCGCGGTGCCGAGGTCAACTGGTGTCCCGACTGCGAGACCGTACTGGCGGACGCGCAAGTCGTCGATCCGCCGGCGGACGTCGACCTCGACCCTGGCACCGAGGGGGTCTGCTGGCGGTGTGACACGCCGGTCGAGACGCGCGAACTCGACCAGTGGTTCTTCACGATCACCGACTACGCCGACGAACTGCTGGCTGGGCTGGACGACCTCGATGGCTGGCCCGACAGCGTCACCGAGATGCAGCGCAACTGGATCGGCAGACGCGAGGGCGCACGGATCGCCTTCGAGGTGGCGGAGTACGGCCCGGTCGAGGTCTTCACCGCCCGACCCGAGACGATCCACGGCGCGACCTACCTGGCGGTCGGCCCCGGCCACGACCTCGCCCGCGAGCTGGCTACCGAGGACGCGACCGTCGCCGAATACGTCGAGACCTACGAAGAGAGCGAGGTCGCCGGCGTCGCGACCGACCGGACGGCGACGAATCCCGCGACCGGCGAGGAGATCCCGGTCTACGTCGCCGCGTACGTGCTCGACGACGTCGGCACGGGCGCGGTGATGGGCGTCCCCGGCCACAACGAACGCGATCACGACTTCGCGACGGCGATGGACCTGCCGATCCGCCAGATCGTCGAACCCGACGAGGGTGAGAGCGACGTCGAACGCGAGGCCGCCACCGGCGACGGCGAACTGCTCGACAGCGGCGAGTACACCGGCCTCTCGACGGAAGTGGCTCGATCGCGGATCGTCGAGGACCTCGACGCCGCACAGCTGGACACCCAGTACCGTCTGCGGGACTGGCTGATCTCCCGCCAGCGCTACTGGGGGACGCCGATCCCGATCGTCCACTGCGAGGACTGTGGCCCGGTGCTCGTCCCCGAGGAGGACCTCCCGATCGAACTCCCGGAGTTCGTCCAGACGCGAGGTAACCCCCTGGAGGCGGCGACCGACTGGAAGGCGACGATCTGTCCCGAGTGTGGCGGGCCCGCCGAGCGCGAGACCGACACGATGGACACCTTCGTCGACTCCTCGTGGTACTTCCTGCGATTCCTCTCGCCCGACCGTGAGGACGCGCCGTTCGACCCGGAGATCGCCGACGAGATCCTCCCGGTAGACGTCTACGTCGGCGGGAAGGAACACGCCGTGTTGCACCTGCTGTACATCCGGTTTTTCGCCCGCGCGCTCTCGGACATCGGTCTGCTCGATTGCCGGGAGCCGGTCGATCGGCTCGTCAACCAGGGGACGGTGCTGCACGGCGGGCGGAAGATGTCTGAGACGGAGGGAAACGCGATCGCGCCCCACGAGTACGGCGCGGAGACGACGCGGCTGTTCGTCCTGAGTGCGGCCCACCCGAACCGGGACTTCGACTGGGCGGCCAAGGACGTCGGCGAGGCCTACGACCTCCAGCAGGGGATCTACAGCCTGGTCTACGAGTACGCCGACGGCCTTCAGCTGGCAGAGCGCGACGGCCCGGCCGAGCGATACCTCACGCGGGAACTCGACCGGACGGTCGCGGCCGCGACCGAGGACTACGATCGCTTCCGGATCCACCAGGCGATCGATGAGGTCCGCCGACTCACGCGACTGCTCGGCCAGTATCGCGCCTACGAGACGCCGGACGCCGAGACCTACCGGACGGGGCTGAAGACCCTGCTTCGGCTGCTCGCCCCCGTCGCGCCGTACCTGGCCGAGGAGTGCTGGAACATGCTACAGGCCGACGGGCTGATCGTCGACGCCGACTGGCCGACCGTCGAAAGCGACATCGAGGCCTACGACCGCGAGCGGACGCTCGTCGCGACGGTCAGAGACGACGTGCGCGACATCGTCGAGACAGCCGGGATCGACGATCCGGAGCGGATCGAACTGGTCGTCGCCCCGGAGTGGAAGTATACCGCTTACGAGATCGCACGCGAGCAGTCGGGTGATTCGGCCGTTTCGGAGGTGATGGGCGACCAGTCGATCCGCGAGCACGGCGAGGCCGCCGAGTCCTACGCGAAGTCCCTCACGCGGGAGGGGCTGGAGCCGATCCTCTCGCGAGCCACCGAACGGGCGGAACTGGAACGCGCCTCGTGGCTGCTCGAAGACGAGTTCGACGCCGCGGCCGACGTGCGCGAGGCGGCCGACGCCGACGCGGAACTCGCCGGGAGAGCCGAGCCCGGACGGCCGGCGATTCACATCTCCTGACACCGGTGCGAGGGAGGGCGGGCTCCAAACCCACAAGTCGATGCAGCCCCCAGTGGTGGTAAGCGATGGGAGGTCGCCAGTTGCTCGCGGAGGCGAACGTGTCCTTCGATCCCGAGACCGTCGAGATCGACGACCGGGACGTGCTGGAGTTGCTCGATCCGGTCGTCCGCGAGTGGTGGGTCGAGCAGTTCGGCGCGTTCGTGCCCGAGAACGGTGGGTTCTTCACCCCGCCACAGAAGGGGGCAATCCCGCACATTCATGAGGGCGAGAACGCGCTGATCGCAGCACCGACGGGCAGCGGAAAATGCGTTAAGTCAGATACTCCTGTCCTGATCGAAGAGGACGGTTTCGCCGAGGTAGCCCTTGCAGACGAACTACTGGACCGTCGCGGGCAGAAAATCACAGACGTGGATGAGGCGGGATCACTCTACGACAGCGATATTTCGGCGTTCACACTCGATAAAGGGGACTGGAGCATTGATACCCATGGTGCCAATGTCTACTCCGAACCGTATTCTGGGGCGCTTCGCCGGATCGAAACTGTGTACGGACGTGAGGTAGAGGTGACACCCTCACACCCGCTACTCGTCGAGACGGATTCCGGGGTCAAGTGGCAGGCAGCGGGGCAAATATCTGTCGGTGACAAAATCGCCGCGCCGCGGTGGATAGATCTCCCGGAAAAACCGATCGAGACAGATATTGAGGCTGGACTCGAAATACTACGAGAGCGATACGATATGGTTCTGACGAGGACAGAGTCGGACCGGACGGTGTCACAGTTGCACAGTGCCGAAGACTGTGACGGCCTCTCAGAGAAGATACTGCGACGGGCGATGGCTATGGCGAACCTCTCGATGAACGATGTCGCTGAGTCGCTTTCGATGGGACTGTCTACCGTGTATCAAGTGATTACCGGACAGAGTGACCACAAGTCGAGCGCGATTGCCACACTCCTCACCGAGCACGTGACACCGCTTGACGACAAAGAGATTCTCGTCAAGAGTGACAATGGACGGGTATCGAGATTTCGATACCCCAGGTATATCGACCCTGAAATCGCTCGCGTTACTTCGTTTGTCTTGGCAGAAGGGTTGCTTGCTGAGTATGACAAGGGGTGTCAGTTCACCATTTCACAGCGCAAGCGCACGGATTTACTGGAGAAGGTCCTCAACACACTCAGCGAACGGTTCGGGGCCGACCCAATGCCCCAGAGCGACATTGATTGGGTCATCGGCGACACTCCGTTTGCGCTGTTTTTTTCGGAGATCTTCGATATCAATCGTGGCCCGAGCCGCGAGGTCCCATTCCCGAAATGGGTTCTCAACGCCGAGCGGTCGGTAAAGATAGCCTTCTTGGAGACTTTTCTATCGTTAGAAGCAGACGTGAGGGAAAATGAGCTGGGTATCTGTCAAGCCAACGAACGGAAGATCGAGCAACTCGGGTACCTCCTTCTCGACTTCGGCATCCCTTCATCTCGTGGTCGACGCCAGAGCTATCCGACCGACAGTGCCGAACCAACAGTCAGAGAGTACTATCGACTCACGATCCGGCAGAAACCGGTATTACGAAAACTAACAGAGGTGTTTACGGTAGAGCACGACAACTGGAGCCGCCTCAAATCCCACAGCAAGGGGCAGACGAGTGGCTCTCTCGTCGGAAAACACCGGTTCGACTACGAAGACATCAGAAACCTATCAAAGTTTTATGAAAACGATCGGAAGTTCAACGAGCATCTCGGCGACGTGTACGAAGTCGTAAGACGGACTGGCTATATTACCGAAAGCGCTCTCCGCACGCTCCGAGAAGAACTGACGGGACTTCCCGATACTCCTGACGTCAACGAACTCTCCGCCCGGATCGAGAGCCTTCTCGACAGAAACGTCATGTGGCTAGAAGTGACTGCCAACGAGACAGTCGACTATCAGGGCACGATCATCGATCTGAATGTTCCGGGCCCACACAACTTTATCGGAGGACGAGGGGGACTCTACCTCCACAACACGCTCGCCTCGTTTACCGGCATCATCAACGAACTGTTCGCCCGCGACCGCGCTGACGACCTCGATAACTCGGTCTACTGCCTCTACATCTCCCCGCTCAAGTCGCTGGCGAACGACATCCACCGCAATCTCGAAGTGCCGCTGGAGGAAGTCACCGAGAAACTCGACGAGCGCGGCGAGGAGGTCGAGCTCCGCCACGCGATTCGCCACGGCGACACCGACGACAGCGAGCGCCAGCGTATGCTCGAACGGACGCCCCACATCCTCAACACCACTCCGGAGACGCTGGCGATACTGCTCAACTCTCCGAAGTTCAAACGGAAACTCGAAACCGTCGAGTACGTCATCGTCGACGAGATTCACAGCCTCGCGGCCAACAAGCGCGGGACGCACCTCGCGGTCTCACTGGAGCGACTCGAGGCGATGGCCGAGGGTTCGCCGACGCGGATCGGCTGTTCGGCGACCGTCGAACCCCTGGAGACGATGGCAGAGTTTCTGGTCGGAGAAGGGACTGACGGCGAGCCACGCGACTGTGAAATCGTCGACGCCCGCTTCGCCCGGGAGTTCGACATCGAGCTCTCCTGCCCGACCGACGATCTGATCGACACGCCCCCGGCGGTAGTGACCGATCGCTTCTACGAGCAGTTACACGACCTCATCCAGGAGCACACGAACACGATCGTCTTCACCAACACGCGATCGGGTGCCGAGCGGGTCTTGCACAACCTGCGGGCGAACTTCGAGGCCTACGACGAGGATAACTCCGGCGCCCACCACGGCAGCCTCTCGAGGGCCAAACGCGAGGCGATCGAACGACAACTCAAAGCGGGCGAAATCGACGTGGTGACGACCTCGACCAGTCTCGAACTCGGGATCGACATGCCACACGTCGACCTCGTGGTACAGGTCGGCTCGCCCAAATCCGTGGCCGCGCTGCTCCAGCGCGTCGGCCGGGCGGGCCACCAGCTCGGCGAGACCGTCACCGGTCGCGTCATCGCGCTCGATCGCGACGAGTTGATCGAGTGTGCGGTCATGCTCCAGAAGGCCGAAGCGGGGTTCGTCGATCGCGTGTTCGTCCCCGAGAACGCCCAGGACGTCGCCGTCCAGCACGTCTACGGGATGGCGATCAACGGACCCAGACCGGAGGCGGAGATCCGCGAGATACTCACGCGAGCCTACCCCTACCGGAACTACACCGACGAGCAGTGGGAATCGCTCATGCGGTATCTCACGGCCGATTATCCCGGTCTGGAGGAGAAGAACGTCTACGCGAAGATCTGGCGCGACACCAACGATCCACCCGAGGGCGAGCACCACTACGAGGCCTTTGACGTTGGCGAGGGGCTGATCGGCAAGCGCGGCCGGATGGCCCGGGTCATCTACATGACGAACATCGGAACGATCCCGGACAGTTTCACCTGCGACGTGTTCACCCGGTCCGGCGAGGAGTGGGTCGGCCAGCTCGACGAGG
Organism: Halapricum hydrolyticum; assembly: GCF_025517535.1. NCBI lineage: Archaea > Methanobacteriati > Methanobacteriota > Halobacteria > Halobacteriales > Haloarculaceae > Halapricum > Halapricum hydrolyticum. The sequence goes on along the minus strand of NZ_JAOPKC010000023.1, from coordinate 37,729 downwards.
CGTACCTGGACAACCTCGAGACCGGCGACGTGTTCGTCCTCGGTGGCGAGCACTTCGAGTTCCGGTACCGCCGCGGCTCGAAGGTCTACGTCGACCGGACCGCAGCCAGGCCGACCGTCCCCTCGTGGTTCTCCGAGCGATTGCCGATGAGCTACGACCTCGGCCGGGAGATCCTCGCCTTCCAGCGGGAACTGCTCGACCGGCTGACCGACGGCGGTCGGCCGCGGGTCCGAACGTGGCTTCGGGAGTTCCCCATCGACGAGCACAGCGTGCGGGCGATCACGCGACTGTTCGACGAACAGGTCCGATACGCCGGCCCCGAGAGCGTCGCGACCGACGATCGCCTGGTCATCGAGGAGGTGCGCGATCGCGGGGAGTACGAGCGCCGGTATCACGTCCACTCGACCTACGGCCGGCGGTTCAACGACGGGTTCTCGCGGCTGCTGGCCCATCACGTCGCCCGGCAGGCGACGGCCAACGTCCAGGTCGCGGTCGCGGACAACGGGTTCACGCTCTCGATGCCACTCAACCGGAAGGTCGACGTCGAAGGACTCGTGGGCGACCTCGATCCCGAAACGGTCCGGGAGGATCTGCGGGCGAGTCTGGCGGGCACGGACCTGCTGGAGCGGTACTTCCGGATCAACGCTACGCGGGCGCTGATGATCCTCAAACGCTACAAGGGCTACGAGAAGTCGGCCAGCGAACAGCAGTTCAACGCCGACATGCTGCTGGACTTTGCGGCCGACCTCGAGGAGTTCGCCGTCATCGAGGAGACCTACCGTGAGATCCTCGAGGACAAACTCAACGTCGATGCGATCGAGAACGTGCTCGACTCGATCCAGTCCGGCGACGTTACGGTGCACGCAACCAGGATGGACTCGCCGACGCCGCGGGCGTTCGGGCTGGCGACACTGTCGGCCAGCGACGTCGTCCTCGCCGAGGACGAGTCCGCAGTGCTGCAGGAGTTCCACCAGCGCGTGCTCGAAGCGATCGACGACGAGCCCGTCGATAGCGCAACTATCGAGTGATCGCAGTCAGGCCCGCACGCGAACGAGCACCCGCCCGAGTCCGGGACGGAGAGCTAACCGTCGAGTTCCCAGACGCGGACTTCGTCCATCCGGTCCTGAGGATTGAGGTTCCGGACGCTCGAACCGGTGACAGTGACGAGCTTCCAGGCGGCGGCGACGCCCGCTCGCAGGGCCTTTTCGTCGTCCCAGCCTTGCTCGTAGGCCCACAGAATCGTCGCGAACATCGCGTCGCCGGCACCGACGGTATCGACCACTTCGACCTCGACGGCCGAGGAGTACAGCGTCTGCTCGGGCGTGACCATCACCGCACCCTCTTCTCCCATCGAGGCGATGACGCGCTCGAAGCCCATCTCGTGGAGCTGTAGTGCCGCCTGTTCGCAGTCGGTGATGTTCTCGATAGTGATGCCGGTCGCCGCTTCCAGCTCTGTGCGGTTCGGACGGCAGTACTCGTAGGTCTCTTCGAGGTCGGGCAATACGTCGCCGTGGATGTCGACGGCTGTTTTCCAGTCGCCGGCGGCCGCGATGCGATCGACGTCAGCGGCGTCCATGCCCGGCGGCAGGCTGCCACCGATATTGAGTATCTGCGGGTCGTGTCTCTTGACCGTCTCGATCAGCAGATCGACGATATGATCGGTCACTTCCGGTCCGGTCTGTAGCAGCCGGTACTCGGATCGGGCCTGCTCTTCTTCTTCGACCATCCGAGACGTCTGGAACTTTTCGCGTGCAGGCGCGAGAATCGTCGTGCTGATCCGTGTGGGTGCAGACTCGATCGTGCAGAAGTCAGTCGGGATGTCGAACTCCGCCAGGTTCTGTTCGAGGAAGTAGCCGGTGAAGCCGCCGGTGATCCCCGTCGCGGTCGTCTCGCCACCGAGCGCGCGGACGAACTGCGAGACGTTGATGCCGTTGCCACCCGCGTCGAACTTCGCACCGACTGACGTCTGGACCGTGTCTGGCTCCAGCGGTTCATCCATCTCGATCGTCTGGTCGACCGCCGGATTCGGCGTCAGTGTGAGTATCATATCCGTATCGTCTCGTCGCGGGGACTTAATTGTCGCCTCCTCGCGTCCACTCCTTCCCGCTCGCGCTTCGCGCACCGCTCGCGGCAAACACTTGGTTCTCGCGAGCGAAGCGAGCGAGAGCAGGGAAGTCGCAGCCCGCACAGCGAGTGCGGCGAGCGAGCAGGACCGTCTTCCCGTGAGAAAAAGCCGGATCCTCACTGCGTTCGGTCCGGGGAAGCGGTCCCCACTGGTCGCTGTATGCTCGCACTGTCTCGCGGGTCACTCCGTTCCCCGCTCGACTGGCCGAGACACCTCGGGTCGCTCGGAGTCTCGCTCCCTCACGGGTCGTCCCTCGCCGCTCGACTGGCCGAGACACCTCGGGTCGCTCGGAGTCTCGCTCCCTCACGGGTCGTCCCTCGCCGCTCGGCTTTCCGAGACTCCTCGCGTCGCTCGGAGTCTCGCTACCGTCGGACGACCTCAATCTCGTGGCCGTCGGGGTCCTTGGTGAACGCGTAGTTGTAATCACAGGACTCCGGATCGCGGTAGTCCTCGGCGTGGCGGCTCATTAGCATCTCCCAGTACCTCTCCAGGTCGGACTCGTCCGCGCGCACGGCCACGTGGCCCCAGGCGTCGCCGAACTCGTAGCTGCGGCCGTCGTGGTTGTAGGTCAACTCCATCGACATCGCCTCGTCGGGTGCGCCCTCGGGTTTGAGGAAGTACAGCGAGAAGCTGTCGTGCTCGCTACGGCGGAACATCTCGTAGTCCAGCTTGCGGGTGTACCAGCCGATGGACTCGTCGACGTCCTCGACGCGGATCATCGTGTGATCGATCGACCACTTCGCGCCGTAGTCGCGCTCGACGATCTCGATCTCGTGGCCGTCCGGGTCCTTGACGAAGGCGTACTGGCCGCCACAGGAGTCGGGATCGCGGTAGTCCTCGACGCCCTCGTCCATCAATTGCTCGTAGGCGTCGTAGACATCCTCGACGCGCACCGCGATGTGGCCCCAGGCGTCGCCGAACTCGTAGCTGCGGCCGTCGTGGTTGTAGGTCAACTCCAGCACTGCGCCGTCCTCGTGCATGTCTTCGGGCCCGAGAAAGGCGAGCGTAAAGGACGAGTGCTCGCTCTTTCGCTTCAGCTCCCAGTCGAGATGCTCGGTGTACCAGTCGATCGATTCTTCGAGATCTTCGACGCGGACCATCGTGTGGTCGAGAATACCGTCCATGTACGAACGGTAGGCTGCAGTGTCGAAAAGCGTTCTGAAAGCGGTGACGCTGTCTTTTGCTCTCACGTTCTGGGGACGACGTTGATGTTCGTCCGGAACCGATTGTCCGGATCGTATCTCGTCTTCAGTTCGGCGAGTCGATCGTAGCTCTCGCCGTAGACCAGCTTCGCCCAGTCCTCGTCATCCTGCTGTTCGTAACCGACGTAGCCCGGATACGCGTACTCGCCGCCGATGTCGCGCGCCTCACGCTCACGTCGTCGCACCCACTCGAGGTTCTGGTCGGTCGTCTCCGGGTCGACCCACTGCCCCTCGATGATGAGCAGGTACTCCTTGTCGGTCCAGGGTGCGGCCGTGTCGTGGTCGCCGTCTCCGATAGCGCCCCCCATCGGCCAGAGACCGATCCCGTCGAGTGGCGACGGCGCGTCGTCCGTTCCGGTCCGGACGAGTTCGAGGTGTTCGTCGGTCAACTCGTCGAGGAAGACCGACCGCTGACTGTACAGGTGCCCGTCGGGGAACATCTCCGCGCCGAGCTCGTGCAACGCCATGTAGGGCATCTCCCCGGACATGTCCAGGATAGGATCCCCGAGAGACCGGTACGGCTCGAGCACCTGCGGGGCGTCGTCGGAATCGCCGAGATACGCTCCCATGATCGCGATCGACGGCTTCCCCTGCAGGTCCTCCGGGACGTCCGGCAACGGCGGGACGTGCGTGTTCAGCAACATGGTGCTGAGAGCGTCTGGAGCCGTGGTCGTCAACTCGCGGAAGCCCTCGAGCACTGCTTCGGCATCGTCGAGTGGATAGAAGACGCCGAGTGCCGGGACGACCGGTGACGTCTCGTACAGCTCGAACGTGAGTTCAGTGACGACGCCGAAGTTCGCGCCCGCGCCGCAGATTGCCCAGAACAGGTCCGGGTCGCTGTCGGGGCTGACAGTACGAACCGTTCCGTCGGCAGTGACGAGTTCGACTTCCCGGAGGGCGTCGAAACCGGCCCCGTGCTTGCGCCGCATCCAGCCGAGTCCGCCAGCGAGCGTCGATCCGGATATCCCGACCACGGACGCGCTCCCCGTAGGGAACGCGAGCCCGTGTTCGAGCGTCCGTTCGAGAGCCGCCCCGGCAGTCGCGCCGGCACCGACGGTGGCGCGCCGCGCGTCGCTGTCGACGTCCACGGCGGTGAGGTCCGCAAGGTCGACGACGAGTCCGTCCTCTACGAGGGCACTCCCGGTCTGGTGGTGGGCGTTCCCTCGAATCGATAGTTCGAGGCCGTGCTTGGCTGCGAACTCGAGGCTGGCCGCCACGTCATCGGCGTGCCGGACCCGGACGATGACTGCCGGATGCCTGTCCACGAGCCCGTTCCACACGTTGCGGGCGTCCTCGTACGCTTCGTGGTCCGGGAGGATCAGGTCGCCGCCGAGTCGCTCGTCGAACGTTTCGGCGTCTGCAGCTGGTCTCTCATTGATCGATCCGTTCGGTGATGCATCACCACTCATGATCATCACTGAACATAAAAGCGATATAGTGGTCAGGGAACGAGCAGAAAGTTCCGGTGCAGCGTCAGACCCGCACCTCGAAAAATACGCCTTTCAGATCCGGCCAGTACACCCACCAGACCAGCACGGTCGTCGTGATCGGCACGACCGGAATCGCGAGATACGCGGGACGGCCGCCCCAGCCGAGCGCGAACTGCAACTGCGTCAGCCCGACCAGCACCAGCAGTCCCGCCGTCAATCGGCGGTCTTCCAGATCCGCCAGTCCGAGCGCCGCCGAGACCAGCGCCAGACCGTACAGGACGACGCCGAGCGGCCAGGCATAGACGTACTGGGGAAGTCCCCGCGTGTACACGAACAGGTACTCGTAGATCGTCACGACGCGCCAGGGCTCGCCCACGCCGAGAAAGCCGAACGGGAAGAACAGCGTCGTCACACCGCCGGTCGTCACCACTGTCCAGGGGATCGCGCCGACGAGTGCAACCAGTAGCAACCGGCGACGCGGGTCAGTCATCACCGGTTCACGACGATCCGAAGGACGTCTTCGTCGGCCAGTTCGTGGTCGCGGCCGACCTGCTGGTCGTCGTGTTTGGCGCTGGGACCGGACACGCGGGCGAACCGGAACCGCTCGTCGAAGCGGCCGCCGATCTTCTTGCAGGCGTCGCCGACGGTGTCGCCCTCGAACAGTATGAGCGGGTCCTCGTAGTCGACGCCGCGGCCGGGCTTGTCCATGTAGATCCGGACGAGTCCGAGTTCGTCGTAGATCCGCTCTTTCAGCGCGTCCAGCCCCTTTTCCTCGACGGCGCTGATGAAGACCGCCTCCTCGGGATCGATCCCGTGTTCGCGGAGGTTCTCGTCGACTGTCTCCTTGTAGTCGGGCTCGATGAGGTCGGCCTTGTTGACGGTCACGATCGAGGGCAGGTACTCGCGGTTGTCCATGATCCCGTCGATGAGACGGTCGATGTCGACCTGCTCGCCGATGGTGACGTCGGCGTTGACGTAGCCGTGCTCGCGCAGGACGCTCTTGATCGTCTGCTCGTCGAGATCCAGATCGACCGAGGCGTTGACCGTGATCCCGTCCTTGTGCTTCTTGCGGACCGAGACGTTCGGAGGTTCGGCGTCCAGACGGACCTTGTTCCGGTAAAGTTCCTCGCTGAGACGCTCGTACTGGTCGATCTCGAACACCGAGAGGACGAACACGATCAGGTCAGCCGTCCGGACGACCGACAGCACTTCTTTCCCGCCGCCGCGGCCGCCCGCGGCCCCTTCGATCAGTCCGGGCACGTCCAGCATCTGGATGTTCGCGCCCTTGTACTGGAGCATGCCGGGGTTGACGTTCAGCGTGGTGAACTCGTACTCGCCGACCTCGCTGTCGGCGTTGGTCATCGCGTTGATCAGCGTGGACTTGCCGACGCTCGGAAAGCCGACCAGCGCGACGGTCGCGTCGCCGTGTTTCTCGACGGCGTACCCGGGGCCGCCGCCCGACCCCGACTGCTGGGTCTCGAGTTTGTCTTTCTTTTCGGCGAGCTTGGCCTTCAGACGGCCGATGTGCTCCTCGGTCGCCTTGTTGTAGGGCGTGTCGGCGATCTCCTGCTCGAGTTCTTCGATCTCCTCTTCGAGCCCCATTACCGGGTAGTCCGCCACCGTCGCTCAAAAGGGCTTCCGTCCGCGGTCGCCACGTCGGCGGGCCGGATCGATACCGACACGATCGCCGTGGGCAGCCCTCGCACGCGGGACACGGAAAAGCAATTCTTAAACCCGCGCCGACGGATTCTCGCATATGGCAGGCACAATCGAAGTTCTCGTTCCGGGTGGCCAGGCCGATCCTGGTCCGCCCCTCGGTCCCGAGCTCGGACCGACCCCGGTAGACGTGCAGGCAGTCGTCCAGGAGATCAACGACCAGACCGAAGCCTTCGACGGCACCGAGGTCCCCGTCACCGTCGAATACGAAGACGACGGTTCCTTCGAGATCGAAGTCGGGGTCCCGCCGACGGCCGAACTCATCAAGGACGAGGCCGGCTTCGAGACCGGCAGCGGCGAGCCCCAGGAGGAGTTCGTCGCCGATCTTTCCGTGGATCAGATCAAGCAGATCGCCGAGCAGAAACATCCCGACCTGCTCTCCTATGATCTCAAGGCCGCGGCCAAGGAGATCGTCGGCACGTGCACCTCGCTGGGTGTCACCATCGAGGGCAACAATCCGCGCGAGTTCAAAGAGCGGATCGACGACGGCGAGTACGACGACGTGTTTGCCGAAGAAACCGCCGCATAAGCGGCGTCGAGGCAAACGCACGAAAGGCGAGTCTTTCGAGGCGAAAGCCTTTCTCGCCCGCCTCACCTGACATCGGACATGGTGACGTTTCTCTCGGGCGGGACGGGCACGCCCAAGTTGCTCGCGGGGGCTGACGCTGTCTTCGATCCCCGGGAGACGACCGTCGTCGCGAACACCGGTGACGACATCGAACTCGGGGGCCACCTCGTCTGCCCGGACGTGGATACGGTACTGTTCCTGGAAGGCGACGAGCTCGATCGGGAGACGTGGTGGGGGATCGACGGCGACACGGCCGAAACCCACGACAAACTCCACGCACTCGCCGACGCTGCTGGCCTCGACGCTGGCCCGCGGTATCTCCCCGACGAGCGCCAGATCGCCGGCCGCGAGATCGCGCGCTGGCGGCGCTTCTCGGCGGTCGCCGAGTTCATGCACATCGGCGATCAGGACCGGTCGATCCACCTCACGCGGACGGGGTTGCTCGACGAAGGGCACACGCTCACCGAGGCGACGGCCGTCCTGGCCCAGGCGCTGGGCGTCGAACGGTCGATCCTGCCGATGAGCGACGACCCCGTGGCCACCCTCGTTCACACGCCGGCGGGCGTCCAGCACTTCCAGGAGTGGTGGGTCGGCCGTGGCGGGGAGCCGCCGGTCGAGACCGTCGAGTTCCGCGGGGCCGAGACAGCCGCTCCGACCGACGCCGTGCTGGAGGCGCTCGACGCGCCGGTCGTGATCGGCCCCTCGAACCCCGTCACGAGCATCGGCCCCATGCTCGCGATGGACGGGTTCCGCGACGCGCTCGAGTCGACGCCGGTCGTGGCCGTCTCGCCGTTCGTTGAAGACCGGGTGTTCTCCGGCCCGGCCGCGAAGCTGATGGCCGCCACCGGTCGCGATCCCTCGACGGCGGGGATGGCCGACGCCTATCCCTTCGCGGACGCGTTCGTCCTCGACAGCGACGACGGGACCGACCTCGATCGGCCGGTCGCCCGCACCGATACCGCGATGGACACTGAAGCCGACGCCGAGCGGGTCGCCCGGACGGTCGAACGGGCGCTCTCGGAGCTCGGAGTGGAGGTGTCGTCGTGAGATCGATCGTCGACAACGCCGAACTGGCGCTGCTGCTCGAAGTCGCCGGGACGCCAAAGCCCGGCAACGTCGACCGCGAGCGGGAGTACGACGACCTCCGGTTCGAGCACTTCCTCGCCGGCGCGGTCGGCGCACGGGCGGGGCTCGAACTTGCGGCCGATCCCGACGGCCCCCCGATCGGCGAAGCCTTCGAGCGAGCCGTCGAGGGAATGAGCGACCAGCGTGGGGGGAACACGCAGTTCGGCGCGCTGTTGCTTCTCGTGCCACTTGTGCGCGCGGCAGCGCGCGACGATCTCTCGCCGTCGGGTGCACGCGAGGTCGCCGAATCGACGACTGTCACCGACGCGGCGGGCTTCTACCGGGCGTTCGAGCACGTCGACGTTTCCGTCGACGACCCGCCCGCGGACCTTGACGATCTCGACGTCCGGCGGGGCAGCGACGCCGTGCCGGCGTTGCACGCGCGCGGACTGGCGCTCGACGCCGTGATGGAACGGTCGGCCGACCGCGACGGCGTCGCCCGCGAATGGGTCGAAGGGTTCCCGCGGAGTTTCCACGCCGCCGAGCGGCTAGGGGACCTGGAGGGGCCGGTCCCGGATCGCGCGGCGCAGGTTTTTCTCGAACTGCTGTCCGACGAACCCGACACGTTCGTTGCGATCAATCACGACGAGACGACGGCCGAGCGCGTCAGCGCCCGCGCACGGGCCGTCCTCGAGGGCGACGGGGACGCCGACGCGCTGGCCGAGGACCTGATCGATCGAGAGATCAATCCCGGAACGACGGCCGATATCGTCGCGGCGGGGCTGTTCGTCGCACTTGAGCGGGGGCTGGACGTATGAGCGACGACCACGACGGGGCGCAGTGGGCGGTCGAACTCCGCGGCGTCACGGAATCGGTCGTCACGACGCGCGGGCCGAACGGCCGCTGGAACGTCGCCGCACTGGGGCTGCACGCGGGCGATCCGGTGACGGCTCGAACCTGGGGGCGGACGCGCACTCGCCGGAACTTCGAGGCGCGCGGCCGGGGGTACGTCCAGTTCGCGCCCGATCCGGTTGCCTTCGCCGAAGCGGCGCTGACGATCCGCGAAGAGAGCGATCCGATCCTCGACAGCACCGATGCCTGGGTCGAGATCGAACCCGAACGGCGCGCAAGCGGGACCGAGGGCGGCACGGAGTGGGTCGACTGGGAACTCCACCCGGTCGAGAGCCAGGTCGTGCGCCAGGGCGTCCGGACGACCAATCGCGGGTATTACGCCGTCATCGAGGCGACGGTCGCAGCGTCCCGACTCGGCGTCGAGACTTACGACCAGGGTCGGCTCCGGGAGCGACTCGACTATTTCGAGGGCGTCGTCGAGACCTGCGGTGGCGAACACGAGCACGAGGCGTTCGAGATCGTCCGCGCGAATGCCGACTGGTGACGCCGTCTTTCTCGTGTCGGAGTGGTAGTCCTCGTCAGACCAGTGTCGCTTCGAATCCTTTTTGAGCACTGTCCGGCTACGTGGGCCCACATGGCGATCAAACCGGCCTACGTCAAGAAGACGGCAACGATCCTGATGGAGAAGTATCCCGACGCCTTCGGCTCGGACTTCGAGCACAACAAAGAGGTCGTTTCGGAACTGACCAACATCGAGTCGAAGGGCGTTCGCAACCGGATTGCTGGCTACGTCACGCGAAAACAGAACCGGCCCGTCGAGGCCTGATCTCCGATCTATCCGCTGGTCTCTGTCTCCTTGCCACTCTCCGCGATGGCCTCGCGATAGACGCGCCTGATTGTCTCGGTTCCGTCGATCTCCTCGCGTCGGCCGTCGAGAACGATCTCCCCCTCGTGCATGACGGTCAGCCGATCGAGCACCGGCGCAAGCGCGTCGATCCGATGGCTCGACACGACGACGGCGTTGCCCTCGGCCGCGTACCCCTCGAGGAACTCGAGTAGCGATTCGCGCGTCACGTCGTCGAGATCGGCCAGCGGCTCGTCCAGCAGCAGGAAGTCGGGCGACTTCAACAGTCCGAGCGTCAGATCGAGTTGCTTGCTGTACCCGCCCGACAGCTCGCCGGCCCGGCGGTGAAACACCCGCGACAGCTTGAACACTTCGACGACCTCTTTGACCCACTCGATGTCGGGATCGCCGGCCAGCGCGCGGAACACGTCGAGGTTCTCCCGCACGGTGAGGTCGTCATAGAAGGCCGGCTCCTGAAAGCTCGCGCCGATTCGATCACTCGCGGGGCGGACGACCCTCCCTTCAGTCGGACGGACCAGTCCGAGCAAGACGCCGAGCAGCGTCGACTTGCCCGAGCCGTTCGGCCCGGCCAGACAGTGCACGACGCCGGGCTCGATCGACAGGTCGACGCCGTCGACGGCGACGACCGGGCCGTAATCTTTCGTCAGGTTCTCGACGGCGAATCGCTCTGTCATGGTCAATCACCCCTCCGGTAGAACACGATCGCGGACTCCAGGACGACCAGCGACGCGAGCGCGGTCGCACCGAGCAGTGCGAAGTAATCGGCGTACAGCCCCAGTGGCACGTCCTTGAGCATCTCGCTGCGGACGATGATCGTCGTGTAGTGTAGCGGGACGGCCCTGACGATTTCTTTCCGGATCGGCGAGAAGAAGCCGGCCGGATAGATCAACCCCCCGAACGCGACCAGCCCGAACAGGACGATCACCGAGAGGAACCGACCGGTCGTCCCGAAGCGGGTCGCGAACATGATCGCCATCGCGACGGCAGCCATCGCGAGGAACGACAGCAACAGGGCGGCGACGATCCCAGCCGAGACCGGCGTCATCGCGTAGCCGAGCGCCGCCGTGACCAGCCCGAACGTCACGATGGGCAGCAGCATGAGCAGCGTGAAGTAAAGCAGCTTCGCCGCGACCAGCGACTCCAGCGAGGAGTCGGTCCGGATGCGCTGGATCGCCCGTGACTCGCTGGCCAGATTGTAGGGGACGTACGTGAACGCGAACAGCATCAGCGTCGCGACCAGCAAGATCGGGATCAGGTACTCCGAAAGCGAGCGCGACTCGCCGACGACCGTCCGCTCGACCGTGATCGACGTGGATGCGCCCGACTGCAGGCGATAGTTGAGGATGCTCACCATCGCTCTCGAGGGCTGGTCGAATAGCACCATGCTTCCCTCGACCGTGAGGTTCAGTTGTGACTGCCGGGAGTCGTTCAACACCCCGGGCGGTACAGTGACGACTGCATAGACCTCTTCGCGGTGTAAGGCGTCCATCGCCGCGGCCTCCGAGTCGTATCGGACCGGCTGGGCGAACGTGACGGTCGCGGCGTCGACGAGTTCGAGACTGCCGTCGTCGGTCGTCTCGTCGCCTGGCACGACTGCGACCGGCGCCTCCTGGGGGATGACGTGCTGGAACGTGACGCTCGCGTACCCGGCGGTCGCGGGCAACACCAGCAACAACACGACCAGCGCGGCCACGTTGTGCTTGCTCCAGCGCAGTTCCTTGCGCAGCAGGGCTCGAAGACTCACGACGACTCGTCTGGGAGTGACAGGAGGAGAGTGAAAAGCGTTGGCGGTTCGCTGCGACCGCTGCTCGCTCCCATCTCTCTGGCTTCCTATCGACTGTTACTCGCCGTTCTCGATCGGGCCGTCCCACCCCTCCAGTCCGTCCGCGAGACTCACGACCGGCGTCTCTTCGATTCCTTCGTAGGAGGCGATCAGTCGGGCGGCCTGGACGCTGGATTCGCCGTGGGGACAGACAGTGACGATCCGATCGGCGTCGCCGTCCAGTTCGTCGACGCGGTCGACGAGCCGGCCGAACGGCAGGTTCCGGCTGCCGGGGATGTGTCCGTGATCGAACGCTGCAGGTCGACGGATATCCACGATTTCGACGTCGGCGTCGGAATCGAGCAGATCCGTGAGTCCCGACGCGCTGATTTCGCCATCCATACTCGCGATCAGGATCTGCCGCGGGATATCCCCTACGGAAGCGGATTCGGCCGGACGGTTCGCGGTCGCGACTACAGCAGTCCTTCCTCTTTCGCGAGCAGCAGCCCTTCGATGGTCGCGTCGTTGGCGGGCGACTCCCGGGCCCGATCCAGCGCCTCGTCGATCGGGACCGGTCGCACGTCGAGGAACTCGTTGTCGTCGTAGCTCGGTTCGACGGGTTCGAGTCCTTCGGCGAAGACGATCCCGCGCTTGTGCCGGAGCACGCCCGTCGCCGTCCAAAACGTCTCCAGCAGCGCGGTCCCCGAGGGATCGAAGCCGGCTTCCTCACGGAGTTCGCGCGCGCCAGCGGTCGTGAACGACTCGCCGTTCTCGACGATTCCCGCGGGGAGTTCCAGACAGTGCTCGCCGATGGCCGGGCGGTACTGCTCGACCATCACGACGGTGTCGTCGGTCACGGGCACGACGACTGCGGCGGGCGGCAACTCCGCCCAGTAGTAGCGCTTTCGCGAGCCGTCGGGCTGCTCGACGAGGTCGTAGCCGCCGGTGTACCAGCCGGTTTCGTACTCGATTTCCGATTCGATGACCGGCCAGTCGTGCGTGTCGTTGCTCATGGTCGTTGTGTCACGTTCAGGCGGTAAAACGTCACGTTCTCGCCACCGGTCGCGTTCGCCCGGACGTAGACCGCGTCGCCGTCGGTCGCGCCGGGATAGTTCGAGCGGAGCGCGTTCAACTCGTCGAACGGTGAGTGGGTGAACGCTCCCTTGATCCCGACGGGCCCGCGCCAGTACGGTTCGGAATACCCCGTCCCGTTTGTCGCGTCGGCCAGCGCGGCTGTGGTGTATTCGTAGCGGCGCTCCGAGAGGTTCGCCGCTTCGACTGCCGCGGCACGCTGGTCCGCCGTCAACTCGTCCGCATCGGCGTGTGTCGCCGTGAGGTAGTAGGGGTCGCCGCTCTTGAGCAGTCCCGGCAGCGCGCCGAGCGCCAGCAGGAGGACGACTACTACGAGGACCCCGAGCAGGAAGTTCCGGGCGATCGGTCGCACGTCACTCCCCCCGCAGGGCGTCCCGGTAGACCTCGCCGAACGCTTGCCGACGGAGCGTCCCGACGGCCGCCTCGCGCTCGGTCTGGAACGTCGCGGCCACGACCGTCTCCGCGAAGGGGGCCGCGTGCCAGGCGACCCGTTCGACGTTCTCGCTGCCGATCTCCCGGACCTCGTAGTCGGGACGGTCCGCGCGCCACGCGTCGAACTCCTCGCGCGTGCCGACCGTCACGGCGAGCGATTCCGCGAACAGGACCTCCCGGGCAGTCTCGACCACCTCGCTGGTGACGCGCTCGCGATACGTCGTGCGGTCGAGTTCCATGGCTTTCGCGACCTCTCTGACGACCACCTGTGCGGTCGAGCCGAGCGCCTCGTAGCGTTCGCGCGCCGCGTCGAGCGTCTCCGGCGCGAACCGCCCCTCGCGTTCCATGTCTCTCCGTCCGGGCCACAGCGTCTAGTCCGTTTCGCCTCCTGATGGGTACTGGAGCTAGTCTCTTTCGTCGTCCTCGGTCTGCCGGGTCAGTTCTCGCGCTCGCGCGAGTATTTCCCGTGCCTCGTCGTCGAGCGAGTCGCTGTCGAGCGCGTGCTGGCCGGCATCCGGGCGTCGAGAGACGCCTTCACCGGCCCTGACTTCGGAATCACGCACCTCGTCGATCGGGTGGTCGATGGACTCGACCGCATCGACATCGCGCAGCCGCGCCGCGAGCCCCTCCGGATCGTCCCCGCCCCAGTCCGGCACGTGCTCGTCGAGCCACGATTCGTGGTCGCCCCCGCGGATGACGGCCGTGAACGCCAGGTGATCCGCCAGATGCACGGCGTCGGCCTGGACTTCCTCGCACACTGGACAGCGATACGCCATATCCGATCAGTGGAACGGGCCAGTGATACGACTATTGGCTCGTCGTACTCCCGTCACGCTCGAAGGCGTGATAGTACAGGATGCCCAGCGCCGCCCGGCCGTCGCGCAGCTCGCCCTCGCGGACGGCAGCGAGGAGGTCCCCGAACGCCGTCGTCGTCACGTCGATCGTCTCGTCGTGATCGAGATCCCGCTGGGCAGTGGGCGCACACTCCTCGGCGAGGAAGTAGTGAAAGACCGTGTCGGCGAAGCCGTTGGCGGGTTCGACGGTCGTGAGGTGTTCGACCCGTCCAGCCTCGTAGCCCGTCTCCTCGGCGAGTTCGCGCTCGACTGCCGCCGCGGGCTCGTCGTCGTCGGGTTCGATACCGCCGGCGGGCAGTCCGTAGTTGACCCGCTGGACCGGCTCGCGCCACTCCTCGATGACGACGACCTCGCCGTCGGTCGTGAACGGGAGGACGACGACGCTCTCGCCCTCGGCCACGTAATCGAAGTCCGTCTCGGCCCCGTCCGGCAGTCGGACGGTCTCGTTGATCACGTCGAACCCCGGGCAAGTGTAGACGGTCTCGGCTTCGAGTCGCTCCCAGGAGAGATCGGAATCGGCCATGGGCGTACTGATTGCCGTGGAAACAAACCCGTTGTGGGTCGCGCGACCTCTCGACGGAGGGCGGCCCGAACCCGGGAGCGTTTTGACCCGGCGCCCGCAATCCGACGCTATGGACGAGGAGATCCGCGAACGCGTCGAGGAGGCCGCCGAAATCGACGCGCTGTTCAACGCCCTCAAACACGACAGCGACGCACAGGTCGGAGCGATCATGGGTCCGCTGATGGGTGACAACCCCGAGTTCCGCGAGTACGGTGACGAAATCGCGGGCGTCGTCGCGCCCGTCGCCCAGCGGGTCAACGACATGGACGCCGCCGAGAAACGCGACCGGCTCGAAGAACTCGCGCCCGGGCGTCTCGAGGAACTCGAAAGCGACGACGAGGAGGACGAGCACGCGCTTCCCGACCTTCCCAACGCCGACGACTACGACGAGGTCCGGATGCGCGCCGCCCCGAATCCCAACGGCCCCTGGCACCTCGGCCACGCCCGGATGCCCGCCGTCATCGGCACCTACAAGGAGCGCTACGACGGTTCCTTCATCGTTCGCTTCGACGACACCGACCCCGAGACCAAGCGACCGGACCTTGCCGCGTACGACGCGATCCTCGAGGACATCGACTACCTGGGCTTCGATCCTGACGAGGTCTTGCGGGCCAGCGACCGCCTGGAGACCTACTACGACCACGCCCGAGAGCTGATCGAGCAGGACGGTGCCTACACCTGCACGTGCCCACAGGAGGAGTTCTCCGATCTCAAGAACAGCGGCGAGGCCTGTCCGCACCGCGAGAAAGACCCCGAACAGACCCGCGAGGAGTTCGAGGCGATGATCGACGGCGAGTACGAGTCGGGCGAGATCACCCTGCGCGTGAAGACCGACATCACTCACAAGAACCCCGCGCTGCGGGACTGGGTGGCCTTCCGGATGATCGACACCCCACATCCCCGCGAGGAAGCCAGTGAGTATCGGTGCTGGCCCATGCTGGATTTCCAGAGCGGGATCGACGACCACCTCACGGGCGTCACACACATCATCCGCGGGATCGACCTGCAGGACTCGGCGAAGCGCCAGCAGTTCGTCTACGATTACTTCGGCTGGGACTATCCCGAGGTGATCCACTGGGGGCACGTCCAGGTCGACGCCTACGACGTTTCGATGAGTACCTCGACGATCAAGGAGAAAATCGATGCGGGCGAACTCGACGGCTGGGAGGATCCGCGCGCCCCGACGCTGAAGAGTCTCAGACGCCGCGGGATCAGGGGCGAGGCGATCGTCGACGCGATGGTCGAACTCGGCACCTCGACCAGCAACGTCGATCTGTCGATGTCCGCGATCTACGCGAACAACCGCGAGTTGATCGACGACGAGGCCGATCGAGCCTTCTTCGTCCGCGATTCTCACGCGGGCGACGACGAGATCGGGCCGGCCGTCGAGAAGCCGGTCGTCGGCGGCCCCGATGCCGGTCAGCCGCCGGTCCATCCCAACGAGGATCGCGGTCGACGCCGGATTCCCGTCGAGGACGCAGTGCTGGTCGAGGCCGAGGACGTCCCCGCCGAGGGCGAGCGGGTCTGGTTGAAAGGCTACGGTTGCGTGCGATATACCGGTGACGCGTTCGAGTACACCGACGACGACATCGAGGTCGTCCGGGAGGGCGACGTCGAGGTGATTCACTGGGTGCCCGCCGAGAGTGCGATTCCGACGCGCCTGCGGACGATGGAGGGCGACGTGACCGGCCACGCAGAGCCCGGACTCGCCGATTACGAGCCCGACGACATGCTGCAGTTCGTCCGGGTCGGATTCGTCCGGGTCGATATGCTCCCGGAGGCAGACGACGAACTGGTGGCGTACTTCGCTCATCCCTGACACGACTCGGACGTGCCATCGAGGTGCGGTCAGGACACCGACGCGTAATTCCGGTCAACCGCCGCCAGGATGCCGACGCGCGGTCTCGTCCGCGCGTCCGGGGAGGAACGGGGCGCGGTAGCGGTGCGGCCGCGGTTAGCGGAAGCGGTGCGGCCGCGATGCGGTTCGTCGCGGCTACGGCGGCCGCGACTGCGGAAAGCGTCGGCGTAACCCGGGCGGATGCCGCGCAGATCGGCGCGGCACCGCAAGGCGGGCCTGGTGGACATGAAAAGGGCGAGGCGGGTGCGCCAGCACCCGCCGAGGGCTTTCAGGAGAAAGCCTTTCGGGTGCGGAAATCGTACGTGCAGATACAATGAGTGGCGACCCAAGCGACGACGAACTCGAGAAGCTTCGCCAGGAGAAAATGGAGCAGTTGCGCGACCAGGCCGAAGGCGGTGGCGGCGAGGGCGAGGCCCGACAGGCGGCACAGGAGCAAGCCGAGGCCCAGCGCAAGGCCTTGCTGCGCCAGCACCTCACCGACGGGGCGCGAAAGCGGCTGAACACGGTCAAGATGTCCAAACCGGAGATCGCCGAGCAGGTCGAACAGCAGATCGTCGCGCTGGCACAGAGCGGCCGACTGGGCGGCGAACAGATCGACGAGGACCAGATGCGGGATCTGCTCAAGGAACTCACGCCCGACTCGAAGAGCTTCAACATCCGCCACCGGTGAGATGGACGCAGCCGTCTGTTTTAGCGGTGGCAAGGACTCGTCGCTGGCGGCGTTACTCCTCGATCCGTTCTACGACGTGACGCTCGTCTGTGCGACCGCTGGCCTCGCCGACAGCGCCGTCCACGCGCGAGAAGCGGCCGGGGATCTCGGCTTCCCCTTCGAACGGGTCGAACTCGAGGAGTCCGTCGTCCGCGAGGCGACCGAACAGGTCGTCGCCGACGGGTTCCCGCGCAACGGGATCCAGGCGATCCACGAGCACGTGCTCGAAGAAGTCGCTGGGCTCGATTACGACGCCGTCGCCGACGGCACACGACGGGACGATCGCGTGCCGACGATCCCGCGTGCGTTCGCCCAGAGCCTGGAAGACCGCCACGGGGTCGACTACCTCTCGCCGCTGACTGGATTCGGCCGCGGGGCCGTCGATCGGCTCGTCGAAACGCACCTCGATGTGGAGTCCGGGCCGAGCGAGCAGCTTCCGAAAGGCGACTACGAGGCGGAGATCCGGGCGGTCATCGCCGAGGAGTACGGCCCGGAAACCGTCAGCGAGTGTTTTCCCGAGCATACACAGACGCGGGTTCGCGGCCGGCGATGATCTCGCGAGCACAGACCTCGCGACTGCGGAACGGTCGTCTCACGATCGTGGTCGGAGAAGTGGAAAGGTGTAAGTCACCGTAGCCGGAACTAGCGCGCAAATGGCCACGGACGTCAAACCAACCCGGAAGAACCTCATGGCGATCGAGGACCGGATCGAACTCTCCGAGCGAGGCCACGACACCCTTGAGAAGAAGCGCGACGGCCTCATCATGGAGTTTATGGACATCCTGGATCAGGCACAGGACGTCCGATCGGAGCTAGAGGATACCTACGACAGGGCCCAGCAACGGCTGGACATGGCGCGGGCGATGGACGGCGACGTCGCCGTTCGCGGGGCGGCAGCAGCCCTGAAGGAACACCCCGAGATCACGACCCAGTCGAAGAACATCATGGGCGTCGTCGTCCCCCAGATCGAATCGACGCGCGTGCGTAAGAGCCTCGATCAGCGCGGCTACGGCGTGCTCGGGACGTCCAGCCGGATCGACGCCGCGGCCGAGGCCTACGAGGAACTGCTCGAACAGATCATCCTCGCTGCGGAAGTCGAGACCGCGATGAAGGAACTGCTCGACGAGATCGAAACCACCAAGCGCCGCGTCAACGCCCTGGAGTTCAAGCTGCTGCCCGAACTCCACTCGAACAAGGAGTACATCGAGCAGAAACTCGAAGAGCAGGAACGCGAAGAGATCTTCCGAATGAAAAAGATCAAAGACAAGAAAGAGGCCCAGGAACGAGCCGAGCGTGAAGCCGCCGAAGCCGAATCTGTCTCTGCTGACGACTGAACTGCCCCTGCTGACGACTGAACTGCCCCTACTGACGGCCGACCGATCGCGGCCGACGGTCGATCACTGTTTTGCGAGCGCGTCGACCAGTACGCGACAGTACTCGGGGATGTCGGCGACGACACGACCCCAGATCAGATTGCCGTCGCGGAACGCCGGCTCGTCGACCCAGGTCGCCCCGGCGTTTTCCAGGTCGTCTTTGATGCCGCGCGACCCCGTCGCGTCCGACCCCTCGACGATGCCCGCGGAGATGCCGACCAGCCCGGCGTGACAGATCATCCCGACGATCTTGTGATCCTCGTAGACCCCGCGGACGAGCTCGAGTACGGACTCGTCTCTGCGGATCTTGTCGGGTGCCCAGCCGCCGGGGATGAGGACCGCGTCCACCTCGTCCGGATCGACGTCCGCGGCCGCGAGATCGGTCTCGGCGGTGAGCCCGCCGCTCTTGCTCGTGTACTCGACGCCGGCGTCCGTCCCGACGACGTCGATCTGTGCACCCTCTTCTTGCATGCGCATGTACACGGCCCAGAATTCCAGATCCTCGTATCCGGGGCCGACTAACATGGCAATTCGTTTGTCTTCAAGTTGCATGTTCGATCACCGCTGGTCGCACGTGCCTGGCGGTCCCGCTGTTCCCGACCGTCAGACTTGATCCCAGCTCCATCTCGACGTACGCAGGGTTCGTGGATAATCTTTTGTGGTGTTCCGCACCTGTCGTGGGCTTGCACGATCGGGGAGTGATACCGCCGGAGAAGGTGACTTCACAGGAATTCGGCACCCGCGTGTCGAATATCTGTCCGAACTATAGCCGGCAGTCTGAAATGCACGCGCCGTCAGCACCGGATATGGACTGTCCAGAGTGTGGCTCGCCGGTCGTCGCGTTCGAGGTACCCGAGCAGTTCCGGGAGCTGTTACCCGGCGACGAATCCGGGGTCGGCGTCTGTACGCACTGTCTGGCGCTTCATCCCGTCAGTGAGCCGCCAGCGACCGATCCCGACGTACAGCGGATCAGCGACGCGTTCCCGTCGAACCCCGACGCGGGCGTTCCGATGGCACTGGCGATCGGGTTGCTCGATCAGTTCGCTCTCTACCGCTCGGAGATCGCAACGCTGTTCGAGGCGGTCGAGCGCGCCGGAGCCGACCCGATGCTCGTCGTCGACCGGCTCGCGTCCGATCCGGCCGTCGACAGTCACGTCGACCTCGAGGGCCGCAGACGCCAGCTCGAACAGCTGCTGTGACGTTCTACCGGGCAATTCTGAGACCCCCACGAAGGTGGCAAATCTTATAACAACATACGTTGTCAATTGCAGTTATGTTGGATAGGCCACGCCAACTGGCCGCGCGTGTCGGCCAGATTGGGGTGGGGATCTACAGACGCGTCGTTCCCGGGGTCGTCCGGACGAATTACGCAGCGAAATTCGGCATCGTGATCCTGTTCATCGGCTTGCTCGTCGCGATCGTGGGGATCGGGGCGACGTCCGTCATGGCCGATCAGGTCGAGCAGAGCGTCGATCGGGACTTCGAATCGACTGCGACTGCCGACGCGCAGGCGCTCGACAACTGGCTCGAAAGCAGTGCCATCGAGATGCGGACACTCGAGCGAAACCTGCCCGAAGCGAACGCAAGCGACGACGAGATCAACGACTTTCTCAGCACCTATCGGACCGACGTGTCTGATCGATCGGCACTGACGCTGGTGCACGTGGTCGATCCCGAGACCAACACTATCGAACACTCCTCTCGGGCCGTGAAGGTCGGCGACACCTTCGAAGAGGGGGAGGTCGGCTGGACGCTCGATCCTGACTTCGAGATCGGCGGGATCGGCGTGTCCCAACTGTACGTCGCCGAGGGCGAGTACCACGCCGTCGCGTTCACGAACGAACTCGACGACGGCCGGCTGCTCGTCTCCGTCTACGACATCGAGTCAGTGAGCGACCAGATTCTATCCGGGGGATCCGACGCCGAGATGGACGACTCGTACGCGATGATCGTCGACAGCCGCGATACGATCGTGATGTACGACACCCCACAGGCCGAGGCCGTCGGCCAGCAGTATCCGAGCGACAGCCCCGTTCTCGATCGCGTCCGGGAACTGGAAGCGCGAAGCGTGAGCGAGTCGACGACTGTCGACTCGGAACACGTACCCGAGGGGGGGTTCGCCCCGAAGAAAGAACATCTGGTTGGTTTCGCCCCGTCGGGAGAGCGAAACGCCCCCGACTTCGGCAGCGACTGGGTCGTCGTCG
Organism: Halapricum hydrolyticum; assembly: GCF_025517535.1. NCBI lineage: Archaea > Methanobacteriati > Methanobacteriota > Halobacteria > Halobacteriales > Haloarculaceae > Halapricum > Halapricum hydrolyticum. The sequence goes on along the minus strand of NZ_JAOPKC010000023.1, from coordinate 17,060 downwards.
TCCACGCCCCGACCGATCAGGCGTACGGGCTCGTCTCCGACGTCCAGCAGGGCGTGTATCTCTTTACTGGGCTCGCACTGATCGGTCTGCTGGTCGTCGGCGGCGTGTTCGGTCGAAACACGGTCGCTGCGATCGATCGTCTCTCGGCGAAGGCGAGCGCAGTCGAACAGGGCGAGTTCGAGGTCGAGATCGATTCCCGCCGCCAGGACGAGATCGGGCAGCTGTTCGATTCCATCGCAACGATGCGAGACTCGCTGGTCGGCAAGGTCGAGGACGCAGAGCAGGCGAAATCGGACGCTGAATCGGCCCGGCAGCGCGCGGAGACAGCACAGACCGAGGCCGAGCAGGCCCGCGAGCAAGCCGAACAGCTCGCACGGCAGTTACAGCAGCGCGCCGAAGAATACGAGCGAGTCATGCAGGCGTGTGCCGACGGCGATCTGGGCCAACGGCTGCCGACAGACGCCGACAACGAGGCGATGCGCTCGATCGCGAAATCGTTCAACACGATGCTCGAACAGTGGGCGTCGACGATCGTGGAGATCCAGTCGTTCGCGGACGCCGTCGACACGCGCAGTCAGCAGGCAAATCAGGACATCCGGAACATCCGGGACGCGAGCGACGAGATTACGGACACGACGCAGGCGATCCAGCAGGGCGCCGACGAGCAGCAGCGCCACGTCACGGACGTCGCCGACGAGACGACGCAGCTGTCGGCGACGATCGAGGAGGTCGCCGCCACGGCCGACCAGGTGGCCGAAAACGCCCGCCAGACCGAAAGCGCGAGCGAACAGGGGCAGCAAGCCGCCGGCGAGGCACTCGAAGAGCTCGCGGAGATCCAGGAGCAGAGTCGGGTCGCCGTCGACGCGATCGAGCAACTCAACGACGGCATGGCGCAGATCGGGGAGATCGTCGAGTTCATCACCGACGTCGCAGAACAGACCAACATGCTCGCGCTCAACGCCAACATCGAAGCGGCACGCGCGGGAACCGGCGAGAACGGCGACGGGTTCGCCGTCGTCGCGGACGAGGTCAAGAGTCTCGCCGAAGAAACGCAGGACGCCGTCGAGGAGATCAGCGACGTGATCGAAGACGTCCAGCGGCGCAGCGACGAGACGGTCGCCGAGATCCACGAGATGCGCGAGCGTATCTCAGAGGGCAGCGAGACCGTCGAGCAGGCCCTCCGGGCGTTCGACGACATCGCCGATCGGGCCGAGGACACGAACGCCGGCGTCCAGGAGATCAAAAACGCGACCGACGACCAGTCACGCGCGACACAGGAGGTCGCCGAGATGGTCGATCGCGTGGCCGACCTCACGGACGAGACGGTCGACGACATCGAACGCGTGGCCGCGTCGACACAGACGCAGTCAGCCGCCATCGCGGACGCCGTCGATCGCGTCGAGGACCTCTCTCAGCAAGCCGGCAACCTCCGACAGGAACTCGAACGGTTCGACGTCGAGGGGACGGCGGCTCTCGAGGCGCCGGACCGACCGGCACTCACCAGTGACGGGGGAGAGAACGAAGACGCGAGCTGATATTGTCCGCAGGAACATCTTGATTCGGGACTCCTGTGTGTCGAATCTTCTGACGAACGCACAGCCGGCCGTCTGAGAACGCCGGCTACGAAACGTCACCACGGAGCGGCGAACGGCTTCGAGACGTCACGGTGGCAGTGTGACTCTCCCCTGGTGATACCAATTATGTTTGGGACAGTGTATTTTCCGATCAATCCACAAACGACAAATTGGGTGCTCGACCCACCCATCCCGTCGGCTCGCCGCGAACGTCGTCGCACTGACGTTGCGGGTGTCCCCCCATCCCCTAATCGAACGGCTGTTCGCGGCGGACCGATCTCGTGCCGGTTCAGCACGCACCACCCCTCCGGGATCACACGCCGGTCGAGTAACGTAGAATGCCAGCGACGCCGCCGAAGGCCGTCAGCAGTTGCTCGCCCTTTTCGAAGTCAGTCGAGACGAAGACCGTCTCGGTGCCGCGCTGGTCGGCCAATTCCATCAGGTGCTCGATGGCGTCTTCGCGTTCGGCTTCTTCGGCCGGAACCTCCTCACCGCAGGTCGAGCAGGTGTGTGCGTCGGTCTTCGCGGTGGCGTCGACCAGTTCGTAGTCGGTATGGCCGTTGGGACACTCGTAGGTGATGGCGTCCTTGCGGAGATCCTCGCTGATGAGCAACTGCTCGACGGCCCCCATGTTGAGGTTCTGCCTGGTCTGATTGAACCCGTAGGTCGCCTTCTCGCCGTCGTGAAGTTGCTTGAAAAACTCCTCCATGACCTCCTTGTCCTGGAGGATCTCGTGTTCGGCCAGCACGTCCTCGGCGGCGTCGACCAGGTCGTACAGTCCCGACTCGTCGGTGTAGGCGACGTCGAACTTCCCCAGCACCATGTCCTGGAGTTCGTGGTGGAGGTAATCGCCGTCGAGGAACTCGTCTTTGGTCGGCGAGGGACCGCCGACGAGCACTCCGTCCATGTCGTGGCGCTCGGGGACGAACAGGTCGTTCGCCATCTCCGCGACCTCCTGATAGAAGTTGTCGATCGCTTCGAGTCGGAGTCGGGCGAACCGCTGGGCGGACTGGCCACCTTTGCGCTGTTTGCCCGGTACCAGCGAGGAGGCCGACTTGACGGGCTCGACGCGTTTGCCCTTGAGCCAGCCGACGTTGGCCTCGCGGCGGTCGAGGACGACCAGCCCGAACAGCCCCTTGTCCAGCAGCATGTTCTCCAGGGGCTCGGTGAAAAACTCCGCGTCGCAGTGATAGCGGAACGACTCGATGGGGTCGGGCGGACTCTCCAGCACGCGGGTGATCATATCCGTTCGACCGCCGCCGGTGTCGATCGCGCCGGAGAAGATGACGAGCCCGTTCTCGGGTGGATAGGTGTCGTAATACCGAAGTCGATCCTTGATGGATTTCAGCGCGTCCTGGACGTTCGTTCGGGTTTCCTTCGATTTGATGTTGCTCGCTTCGCTGTGCTCTTGGGTGACGTGGGCAACGACGTCGCTGATCTGCTTGTCCTCGGGGATGTAGATCGTGACCAGCTGGGTGCCCGACCCGCGGTACTCCTGGAGTTCTTCGATGACCTTCTGGAACTCGTATTTCTGCCGGTCGGTTTGCTCGGCTTCCTGTTCACTCATTGGCGACTACTAGTCCGATGAGGGGTAAGTATGCTTTGACCGCACTTCGCACCCAAACCTCATCGTCTGCTGACATCGGACGGACGGCTTTATATGGGTGGCACCCGCTGTTCCCAAACAGGCCAAATGACGGGACACGTCTTTACCATTGCTGGCGGCAAGGGCGGTGTCGGGAAGACGACGACTGCCGTCAACGTCGGCGTCGCGATGGAAGACGCCGGCTACGACGTGGTTATCGTCGACGCCGACCTCGGGATGGCGAACCTCGCGGCTATGCTTGGAGTCGACCACGAGACCAGCCTGCACGAGGTGCTTGCCGAGCGCGCGGCGATCAGCGACACGCTCACCGAGGGGCCCGGTGGCGTCACGCTCGTCCCCGGCGAACAGAGCCTCGAGGCGTTTGCAGACGCCGATCCCGCGAAACTCCGGAAAGTCATCAAGACGCTGGCGAACGCCTACGACGTCGTCTTGATCGATACGGGCGCAGGATTGAGCCACGAGGCGACGGTGCCGCTGGGGCTGGCGGACAGTGTCTTGCTCGTAACCACGCCGGACAGCGTCGCGATCGGCGACGCTGGCAAGACCGCACAGCTCGCACAGCGAGTCGACGGCGAGGTCATCGGGACGATTCTGACCCGTGCCGAGGAGCAATCCGAGATCGACGAGGTCGAGCGCGAGGTCGAGTTTCCCCTGCTGGCGGTCATCCCGGAAGATTCGGAAGCGACGACCAACGAACCGCTCGTGTTGAACTTCCCGGACAGCGCTGCTGCCCACGCCTACCGACATCTCTCGACGGCGCTGGAACGCGTGCTCAAGGGCGAAGCCGTCGAGACGATCGTCGAAGAAGAGACGGAGTGGTTCCCCTCCGGAGACGAGGAGGAAACCAGCGACGACGACGAAGACAGCAGCGGCGGCGTTCTCGGTCTCTTCGGCGGCTAACCCCAGTCGGCGTGTCCCCGTCATATTCTACAGTAACTCCTTTTCAGTGGGAACTATCCTGTGACTACCGGGCAGAAACTTGAAACTCTCCCTCGTGAAACGTTCACACTATGAAACGTCCCGACCCCTCTGAGTGGATCGAACGCGACAGCTATCGAAAGCAGATCCTGGCCACCGAAGAGACGATCGGCTTCGACGGCAACCTCCTCCAGGTGGTCGAGGTCCCGCCCGGCGAACACGTCGAACCACACTACCACCGCGAGACCGAGGAGGTCTTCTACGTCCTGCAGGCGGGCGGGACGCTCGTGATCGACGACGTGCAGTTCAGCCCGACCGACGGCGAGGTCATCATCTGTGAACCCGGGGACGTCCACGAGGTGTTCAACGAGTCCGACCAGCCGTTCCGGATCCTCGTCTTCAAGGTAAATCTGACCGACGACGACACCGTCTGGCTGGACTGATACTGCCGGCTGTACGTTCGCGGAGATTTTCGCCACACCGGGTGGCGAAATCCTGCCGAAATGTTACAGCCGACAGTATAACTCTGTCGAGTCGAGTGAAACGTCTCCCCGATCGAGGGACGGGCGCCAGAGCCGTTCACCCGTCCAACACTGTCTCGATGTCGCCGAGGGACTCGAGGACGTAATCGGGCGTCACGTCGCCGCTCGAGTTGCCATCAGTCCCGGTCCGCACACGGACAGTCGTCATGCCGGCACGCTCTCCGAGCGCGACGTCCGTCTCGAGGCGGTCACCGATCACGAGATACTCGCCGGGCGATCCCGTAATCCGCTCCCGTATCGCTTCGACCATCGTGTCCGACGGCTTCCCGAATATCCGGTCGGGGTCACGCTCGGCCGTCTCGGCGACCGAGCGAATGATCGCCCCGGATCCCGGGATCGGTCGCCCGTCGTCGCCGGGAAACGTCCGATCGGGATCGGTGCCGTAGAACGGGACATCGTCTTCGAGTACCCGGATCGCGTCCACCAGGTCGTCGTAGCTGAACTCGGTCGTCCACGAGGCGAGCAACACGTCGGCGGCCCCAGGCGTCTCACAGAGGGCGACGCCCGCGTTCCGCAGTTGCCGACGGAGCCCATCGCTGCCGACCACGAATACGACGTCCCCGGCGTGGGCGTCGGCGAGGTACTGGGTCGTCACGACGCCCGACGAGAGGATCCGATCAGCTCGCGTCTCGATGCCGATGTCGTCGAGTCGATCGACGTATTCGCTCGGACTGTGCGACGGGTTATTCGAGACGAACCAGACGCCTTCCGGGAGCGACGTGAGCCGTTCGAGTCCTTCAAGCGCGCCGTCGATCGGATCGCCGTCCAGGTAGACCGTGCCGTCGAGATCGACGACGGCACCTGCGAATGTCATTGTCGCCACGTACGCGTGCGGCGGTCAAAGTCGCTCCGCTTGCTCGACGGTGAATTGCCGAGCCCGACAGTGACTCCCAACTGTGTGTGGATAACTGCCACCGGCTCGTTGCTTTTGTCCGGTGGCGGCCTACATAGCGCACCGATGACCGAACCAATCGCAGATGCCGACGAACGCCGAACCGCCGTCGTCGAACTGCACGACCACCTGGCGGCGACGGCCGAACTCCCGATCGAACGCACTGCAAATCGCTGGATCGGCGAAGCACAGGCAGTTGCGGCCGACCTCGTCGACGCACCGAACGATCCCGAACTGATCCGCGAGCGTACGACTCACATCGCGGCACTGCTCGACGAAGTCGAGGACACGGACGACCCGACAGCAAACGAGCACGTAGCGACCGCCGCACAGCTCGCCGATCGACTCCGGCGTGAGTGAGATTCTGCGAATCCGTATTCCTGGATCGTCGCAAAGGTCGCCTGCATGATTCACTGGCGCGTGTCCACCGGTTCGCCTACGAACGGCGAGCCATCGGGTGAGTGATCGGTCATGCCGAACAGATATGCAGCGTCGGATGAAATGCTCCGAATCACGCTAGGTGATCGCCGTCGTCCGCTCGGATCACACTTTCACACGGCCGAGACCGACAACGGCAGTCCGTTTCAGACGTACCGAATGACCCGTGCCATCCCGGCTTCGAGGTGGTAGAGGTTGTGACAATGGAAAAACCAGTTCCCGCGGTTGTCTGCTTTAAAATCGATCGTGGTCCCACCCATATGCCCCGGAACGACGACAGTGTCCTTGATCGCGTTGCCGACGCTGAAGAAGTGTCCGTGGAGGTGCATCGGATGCGGAACCGGGCTCTGATTGCGCATGTGGATGCGGACGTGATCGCCCTCACGGATATCTAGCGGGTCGGCGTCGGGGAATACCTGTCCGCTGATCGCCCAGCTATAGCCGTCGCCGCCGGGCGAGAGCGTCAGATCGAACGTTCGATCGGGGGTTCCGTCGATCCCGTCGATCGATCCGATTGACCACAAGTCACCGTACTGAAGCGTTCGGCCACCCGTCTCGGGGGCCGTCGGCGCTCGACCGTCGCTCGTGCTGGCGTACTGGAGTACGCCCCGAGCACCGGGTTCTGATCCCCGAACCGGCGTCGCGTCGATCGCCCACGTGCCGGGGTTGTTCGCGGTGACGATCGCGTCGTAACGCTCGCCCGGACCGAAGGTGAACGAGTCCGCGGAAACCGGCTCGACGGGTCGCCCGTCAGCGTGGGAGATTTCGAAGGCGTGCCCACCAGCCCGGACCCGGAACGTCGTCGCACTGGCTGCGTTGACAAACCGGAGACGGACCCGATCTCCGTCCGAGACTTCGAATCGCGGCGCGTTCGACGGTCCACGTCCGTTCATCGTCATCCCTGCGTAGGGCGGTCGATAGTCGTTCATCATCCTGCCCATCGGTCCGCCGCCACCCATCCCGCCCCCAGACGTGCCGTCTGATTCCGACGGAGATCGCGGCGCATCCGGGAGATAATCGTCGAGGACGATCACGTATTCGTCGTCGTAGTCGACGTGTGGTTCGTCCTCTTCGACGACGAGCGGCCCGGCGAGTCCCCGATCGAGCTGCAGGCCCGCGTGGCTGTGGTAGAAGTACGTACCCGGAGGATCAGCCCGGAACCGATATTCGAACGAATCACCCGATTCGACCGGGTCCTGTGTCAGGTTCGGGACACCGTCCATCCCGTTCGCGACCGGCAGTCCGTGCCAGTGGACGGATGTCTCGTCGGGTAGTTCGTTGGTCAGTGAGACGCCGACGACGTCCCCTTCCGAAGCCCGGATCTCCGGGCCGGGAAGCGTGTCGTCGTACAGCCACGTCGACCGGGATACTTCCGACGCATCGGCTCCCGGCGCGGCCGTCAATGTGAACGTTTCGTCAGCTGGATCGGACGGGGGCGCACGCGGTGTGACATCTGTCGGATCGCCCGTGAGCCCGCTGTCGTCCCCGGGAACCGATTCCGCGAGCGAGGTGCAACCTGCGAGCGCAGCTACACCGGCACCGCCAAGGACCTGTAGCGCTCGACGCCTCGATATTCCGTGTAAATCGTCATCCATGTTGTATTGTTGTTGTGTCTGCGTATCTGAGTGCGCGAATATCTGCATCCGGTCCTATCGTTCACGGAGCATTCTGGCCCGCTCCTCGAACTCCTCTTCGTCGATCTCACCGCGCGCGTACCGTTTCCGAAGCGTTTCAATGGCGTCGTTCGTCTGTTCCGTGGATTCCGGTGTCGACCCGGCGATCGCGCTCCACAGCAGGTAGACGACTGTTCCCATGATCAGCAGACCGACGAGTGGACCGAGAAACGAAACCATCCACCAGCCTCCCGTTCCACTGCCCATCTGCAACAGCAAGGACCAAATCATACCTATCATAGGCGACCGAGACGTAAGTATTGTGCGTGTCAAGCAATTCTCTCCCAAACCGTCGTTCGCGGTCGATGTCGTGCTTGTCCGCTCGGTGAGACCTTTACCCTGGTAGGCGAACGAACGTTCGGTTCACGATAATCGAACGAGAGTTCAGTTATTTGATGAGACGAGCAGAGGGGTGAGCGTCGATGACGCTCGACGTTGCGGAGACTATCGCGGACAACGCTCGGACTCCCTCGGCGCATACACGCCTTGGTCCTTGAGGCCGGAGACTCTCCCTCGAAACTGCTGAAACGACAGTAACCGCCTCAGTTCGAAACAATATAACTGAGGCTGTAGAAATCACTCAGATTCTATAAGCAATTTCTCACGAGCAGCGTGGATATTTGACCGAACTGCATCTTCGGTCACATCTCGGACATCGGCCCACTGAGCGACAGTATACCGTTCTGCCTCCTCAACGACGACCCAGTCGATAGCCTCATGAAGCGAGAGTTCGCCAGCGATAAGTTCCGTGACTCGTTCGAGGAAGTCCTGATCGTCCCATGCGAGGTCGACATCTTCGAACTGGTGGTTCTCAGGGTCGTACGAGGCGACCATCTGGATGGCGCCGTTCTGCTCGAGTTCTGCTCGGACGTGAGCAGGCAAAGAGTCTAGTGCAGTTTGCGGTAACGGGTAAGCAGGGACATCATGGAGTGAAGCAACGTCAAAGGGAGTAAGGCTACGGTATGACTCGTCACCGAATTTCATCAGGTAGCTAGTTTCGGCGGTAAGCTGTGTCCGCCCCTCGAGTAGTAGATCCGCGAGATTGGAGTCTTCGCTTCGATCTACTGAACCGGTCTTGAAGACTGTAATAAAGTCGCGGCCACTGCCTGTGTCAGGTTGAGCTGCCATCGAATACCTCCGCTGTATGACTTAGATTTGTTGGCAACGAATATTAGTCTACCTCTGACCTTACTCTCCAGTATCGAGGCCTGGATTCCCTGGTCGCAGTTGCGACTCACGATTTGTTCGTCACAAAAGTGCTCCGGCAGGGATTTGAACCCTGGTCCTTGCCGTGAGAGGGCAAGATGATTGGCCGGACTACACCACCAGAGCGTGCATCCGCTGGTAGTGGGGAGATACGTAAAACCGTTCCGTTTCCGATCGCCGTATGCCGATGCCTCCCAGACCTACTCCTCGTCCTCGAAGGGTGAACCGGCGGCATCCGGTTCGTGGCCTGGCAGGCTGACGATGTTCTCTCGCCCGACCCGAAGCTTGGTGATCTCGCCGTCGTCTTCCATATCAGAGAGCAGCATGCTCACTTTCGACTTCGACCAGTCTGTCTCCTCGACGATCTCGGACTGGCGCATCCGGCCACCGCGGTCTTCCAGCAGCGCCTCCACGCGGTCGGCGTCCGACAACACCGCCTCGGGCTCGAGTGGTGCAGACTCGGTCTCTGCACTCGTGTCCGGCTTCGCCGGTTCAGTCGGCGGCCCGGAACTGCGCTGGAGGAGATACCAGATCCCACCGGCGCCGCCCGTGACGACCAACACGACGGCACCGATCGGCAGCCACATCGATGGACCGCTGTCGCCGCCGGCACCGCCTGGCGTGTCTGTCGTGGTTGTGGATGTCGTCGCTGTGGTCGTCGCCGTACCCGTAGACGCCGGCCCGAGCCTGATCAGCGGCCGGTACGGGCTGAACTCCCGCTCTCCGGTCCAGGTGATGGTCTGACTGTCGGTGAGGTTCGATCGGGACATGCTGTCGGGCGCCGGTTCGACCTCGATAAACTGCAGCTCGCCCGACGTAACGATCACGAGTCGTCTATTCGGGCCCAGCGAGAGCCCGTTCGTGAAGATGTCGCCGATCCGGAGCTGCTGGCCCGACCGCTCGGTGAAATTCGACCACGTGAACGACATCTCGACCACGCCCTGGGTTCCGAGCGTGAAGCCACTCTCGCCGGTTTCGGCGACGTGTGCCCACCGCTCGAAGCTCGAAGCGTTCATCTGCCTGCCGGTCGTCTCCGTTCCCCTCTCGGTCAGCTGGCTGGCGGTCTCTCGAAACTGCGTATACAGCTCCGTCTCCTCTGCGTTGAACTCGGCAGCGTAGGTCTCGTAGGCGTCTTCCTCGGATTCGTTCTCCAGTGGCCTGGTGTGTCGGTCGGTCCACCGGACGCTCCCGTTGTCGTAGACGGTCAGCTTGTGAGTCGTCCGGACGAACTCGTCCGGCGCGGCTAGCAGCTCTGTTCCAGCCGTGTCGGCAGCGCCTGCCTGCGCGTCGAACTGTGCCGCTTCCGGTTCGGCGACGCTCGTGTCGTGTCGCTGCTCGACTCCGTCAGCACCCGCCGGTGTGCCGAGAACGGCGACCGTCCCGACAGCGAGAACGAACACGAGAGCGATAACGCCCGGCCAGCGGACCATCTACCAGTATAGTCCCCTGCACGATAGTTAAGTACTGTGCTACGGCCAGATGGGGCCGACGCCGTCAGGGAGTTTCCCCGAGCGCGTCGGCCAGGCGTTCGATCGGATGGGGTGGCTCGGAACCCGCGTAGTCTTTGAGCTGTCCCCGGCAGGACGCCCCGGGAGCGACGACTGACTCGCCGCTGCTGCGGTCGATCTGGTCGAACAGTATCGAACCGATCGCCTTGCTCATCGAGTAGTGTTCGGCCTCGTAGCCGAACGAACCGGCCATCCCACAGCACGTCGAATCCAGCGCGTCGACCTCGTAGCCGGCGCGTCGCAGGACGTTTGCCGTGTGATGGTCTTTTTTCGTCGATTTCTGGTGGCAGTGGCCGTGATAGGTTAGCGTCTCCTCGGGCGCGTCGAAGTCGATGTGCTCGTCGAGCCGGTAGGTGTCGAGGTACTCGGCGACGCCGTAGGCGTTCGTCGCGACGCGTTCGACGTCGTGACCCGAGAGCAGATCCAGGTAGTCGAGCTGGAACATCACCGCTTCGGAGGGCTCGACAGCCACGATCTCCCAGCCGTCGTCCACTTTCGGGGCGAGATATTCGACGTTGTGCTCGGCGTGCTCGCGAGCCTTGTCGAGAAAGCCCTTCGAGTGGGCCGCACGACCGCTGTCGACGACGTCTGTCGGAACCTCGACGTACACGCCTGCGGCTTCCAGCACCTCGACGGCGGCCATCCCCGCCATTGGACGGTTGTAGTTGGTGTAGGTATCGGGGAACAACAACACCTTCCGGTCGGCTTCCGCTTCGCTGACGGACGGTTCGTGATCGGCGAAGCGGTCGACGAACGTGTTCCGGTAGAACCTCGGGAACTCACGCTCGCGGGCGATACCGAAGAACTTCTCCTGGAGGATGCCGGTCCCCGGGAGCTTCTGCGCCCAGTTCGACAGCGGGGCGAGTGCGCTGGCAAGCGGGTACAGTGCATCGGCGTTGGCGAAGATCCGGTCGCGCAGCCCCGGGCCCTGTTCCTCGTGGTGAGCGTGTTTGACTTCGGCTTTCAGCTTGGCCATGTCGACCTCGCTCGGGCAGTCCTTGGCACAGCCCTTGCAGCCGACACACAGGTCCAGCACCTCGTCGACGAACTCCTCCTCGCGCGGATCGTCCGGCAAGTCGCCGCTCATCGCCTGCCGGAGCATGTTCGCCCGGCCGCGCGTCGCCTGAATCTCCTCGTTGGCCGCGCGGTACGTCGGACACATCACCCCGCCAGTCGTCTCTTGGGGGCCGCGACAGCCGCCACAGCCGTGACAGAGTTCGACCATCCCCTGCATGCCGTTGTCGTTGTCCCAGTTGAGCGTCGGCTCGAAGGGGATGTCCAGTTCGTACTCGGGGTCGAACCGGAGCTGTTCGGTCATCGACGCGACCCGGGCGCGTTCGGGAGCGTCCGCGGGCAGTTCCTCGTCGGGTGCGTACCCGCAGACCTGGCTGGGATTGAGCAGCCAGTCCGGGTCGAACGCCGTCTTGAGCTCGCGCAACAGCTCCCAGACCGGCTGGCCGTACAGTTTCCGGTTCCACTCGCTGCGCGCGCGACCGTCTCCGTGTTCGCCGGAGACGCTACCGCCGTATTTGACCGCCAGATCGGTCGCACCGTCGGCGATCGATCGCATCTGTGCGACGCCGGCGGGCGTCTTCGTGTTGACTAGCGGTCGGACGTGCAGACAACCCGGGCCCGCGTGGGCGTAGAAACTCGCGTAGGTGTCGTTCTCGGCGAGCAACTCCCGGAAGTCGGTGACGAACTCGGGGAGGTTCTCCGGCGGGACGGCCATGTCCTCGATGAACGAGATGTGCTTCTCGTCGGTCGTCCGGCCCAGAAGCGTCGGCTGGCCGGATTTGCGAAGCTTCCAGAAGCGACTCCGACGCTCGTCATCGTGGGCCTCGCTCGCGTCGAAGGCGATCGGGTCGGCGTCGGTGATCTCGGCGGCCCCCGCATCTGGCTCGGCCACCGTTTCGACGCCCGGGACCCGATCCGCAAGCAGGTTCGCGACCTTGCGCTCGCCTTCGGCGTCGCTGTCGGCGTAGAACTCAACCAGCAGCGTCGCTTTCGCGCCCTCCGGCAAGATCTCCTCGACGAGGTCGCCGAACTCCTCAGTGTCGGCCGCCAGCTCCAGCAGGACGTCGTCGAGCACCTCCACAGCGGAGGGGTCGTGTTCGAGGATGATCGAGACGTCCTCCATCGCGTCGACCAGATCCTCGTAGAACAGCAGCGCGACGGACTTGGTCTCCGGGACGGTCTCCAGCCCGAGCGTCGCCTCGGTGATCGTCGCGAGGGTCCCCTCGCTGCCGGCCAGCAGTCGCGCGATGTTGACCGTACTCTCCTCGCGAGCCTGCTCGACCATCCGATCGAGGTCGTACCCGGAGACGTTGCGCTTCAGGTCCGGGAACGCCTCGAGGATCTCGTCGCCTTCCTCCTCGATCAGGCGCTGGACGGTCGCACAGACCCGCGCCTCGATGTCGCCGTCCGGGTCAGCCCGCTCTGCGAGTTCCTCGAGGGACACCTCGCCCAGTTCCGTGACCGTTCCGTCCGCGAGGACGACCTCCGCGCTCTCGACGTAGGCGGCGGTCATGCCGTACTTCAGCGAGTGCGATCCGGATGAGTTGTTGCCGATCGCCCCGCCGACGGCGCTTTTGTCCCGCCAGGCCGGGTCGGGACCGAACTTCAGCCCGTCCTCTTTGAGGTGTTCGTTCAGGTCTTCGAGGTAGGCCCCCGCCTCCACCCGGGCGGTCTCGGCGCCGGTGTCGACCGATACGATGTCGGTCATGTACCGCGAGAAGTCGAGCACGACGGCTTCGTTGACTGTCTGACCCGCGAGACTCGTCCCGCCACCCCGGGGAAGCACCGGAATATCGCGCCGTGCGCAGTATTCCACGACGGCCGCGACGTCGTCGGCGTCGGTCGGGAAGACGACGCCGATCGGCGTCACCTCGTAGGCGCTGGCGTCGGTCGCATAGAGCTGGCGCGTGTACTCGTCGAACCGAACGTCCCCGGAGACGCGCGAACGCAGATCCGCCACGAGCCCCGGTCGATCCACCTCGCCGCCGGTGTAGTCGTAGTCGGCCCGGTCGTCGGTCGTGGGGTCCGGTTGTGGGACCCCTGGCTCGATCCCGTCGCTAGTTCCCATACGGACTGGCTACGACCCGACGAGGATTAAACTCACGCTCTCGGCGCGTGAGGAGGTGCGACCTGTGGCGGGACCGCCCGGAGCCAGCAACCGACGGTGGGTTCCCGGACGTTCAAGCCGACGACTGCCCTACGCCTGTCGCATGAGTGTCGATACCGAGGGGACGACGGCCGGGGCCGACGCCGAGACGCTGGCGACGGCACTGGGCGAAGCGATTACCGACCTGCCGGAGTATCAGGCGTATCTTGACGCCAAAGCCGACGTCGAAGCCGACGAAGCGGCACAGCAACGGATCGAGGAGTTCGAACAGGTGCGCGAGGAGTACATGGTCGCCAAACAGACCAACCGGGCCGACGAAAGCGATCTCGACGCACTGAAAGACGCCAAACGGCGACTCCACGCGCTGCCGGTGATGAAGACGTACCTCCGGTCGCAGGCCGCGCTCGAAAGCCGGCTTCAGGAACTCGACGAACTGATTTCCGAGCCGCTCGCGGTGGATTTCGGTGAGCAGGCCGGGAGCTGCTGTCAGGACTAGGAGACGTGCGCGGCGATGTCGGCGTCGGTGATGATACCGACCGTCTTTCCGTTCTCGACGACGAGCACGGCGGCCTTGTGATCGAGATACGTATCGACCTCGTCGATCGTGGCGTCGGGTTCGACCTGGGCGATCGATTCGTGCATGACTTCCGCGACGGGGAGTTCACCCACGTTCTCCTCGGATCGCTGGCGGATGTCGGTGTTACCGATCAACCCGATCGGTGACCCGTCCCGGATCACCGGCACCTGCGAGTAGCCTTTCCCGTCCATGACGTCCTTGGCGTGGTGGACCGAGTCGTCCGGCGCGACACTGACGACGTCGCGGTTCATCAGGTCCGACGCACGGAGGATACTTCCCTCCGCCTCTTCGAGCGCGTTGACGATCCGCCGCAGCGTCGACAGGCGCGGATCGACGTCGCCGCCCTCGATCCGGGCGATCAACGGCTGGGACACCTCGGCCCGCTCGGCGAGCTCGCTCTGGGTGAGATCGAGCTCCGTCCGCCGCTCGCGCAGGTCCTCCGGCGTTGGCAGTTTCATATCTTTGTATAACCAAGGGTAATACAAAAAGGTACCGGCGGTCGGTGGACGGGCGTTGTTAGGCCTCGGCCTCTTCTTCGTCCGCTTCGAATTCGACGGTTTCGATGACTTTCAGCGGGACGTCCCGGAGCGCGCCGCCGACTTCGCTTTTGGCGATCCGCTGGGCGTGTTCCATGCTCTCGGCGTTGAACACCTTCATTTCCAGGACGAGGCCGACGAGTGCGGTGTCGGCGGCGATAAACGCCGAGTCGAAGGGCTCACCACAGGCTGGACAGCCCGTCGCACCGACTTCGACTTCGACGTAATCCATCTCCTGGTCGTTCAATCGCTTCCCTGCTTCGCTGACAGCCACACCGATCGCGTCGTCGATGTCTTCGACGTCTCGTACCAACCAGGCTGCTTCCATTGCGACGAGGTAATTCATACACGCCCATACCGGTCCGAGCCTCTTGGTGTTTTATGATTCGCCGCGACGCTCGGTGCGCACGCCATCTCGATAATGCCTATAACTTATGACGATGCCGGCGGTTTCCAACCGCTCGATTACCGGTCACTCCGGCGAAAATCACATCTACTTGAGTATAGTCCAACCCTATCTGAACCGCATGACGTGGCGGGTGTGATTTATCATGATCTGCCAAACTACCATTTGTGTCGCAGAAATATTTATATACTCCAAACGACCCACCTCTCACCGAGGACAAATCGATGGAATCACGGCTGTACCGCGCCACCCTGTTCGCACTGTATCAACTGACCGTACTGGTCGGCATCGCGATGCTGCCAGTCGCACTGGTCGCCCGCCAGGTCGGAATCGCTGTTCCGATCCACCGGGCGATCGATCGACTCGAAGCCGCCTACGAACAGACCGCCGAACAGGCCTGATCCAGTCGTACGCCGTTTCTGTCGCTCTCACGTCGATAGCGTCGCTGCGGCCTCTTCTTGGGTCTGTGTATCCACAGATTCTCGACGAGTCCTGATCACACGTCGTTTCTTGTGAGTGGGCTCACACGTCGAATACCACGTACGCTCGCCAGCCGCCGTCGGTCCGTTCGAGTTGCATCTCGGAGTAGGTGACGGCCTTGACCTCGCGAGCGGTGATCAACGACAGCGGGACGCCCCGAGCGCTGGCTTCCACCGTCCAGCCCTCCGACGTCTCTCGGACAGTCGCCTCGTTTCCGACCGGGAGGACGCCCCTGACGTCTCGCTGGTAGATGAGTTCGTCGAGATAATCGAAGAGTAGTGCTTCCCGGGATTCGGCCGTTCGAGTCAGTTCGAATCGGTCGCCCTCTTCGGGCGGGTCGTCGTACATCGCGGCGGCGAGGCCGTCGGCGACTGCCCCGAAGACCGCATCGATCGTCTTCCCGGTGGCTTCGACGGCGACGTCGGCCGTGTGTTCACGTAGTTCGTAGCTCATGGTTCTCACCCGCTCCCGGAATCGGCGTCCGGTTCCGAGACGTGCTCGACGATCGGTCGGTCGCCACTGCCCGGTATCTCCTCGACTGGCACGTCCTCGGCATTGTTGATCGCCACCCCGCTGGTCACCAGCGATCGCATCCCTTCCTCGACAGTCATGTCGACGTCGTAGACCTTCTCGTCGTCGACGTGGACGACGAACCCGCCCATGACCGGGTTCGGGGCCATCGGGAGGTACAGCGTCGTCATCCCGTTGATCCCCGCCGCATTGCGGATGTTCTGGGAGGTCTCGGCGGTCACGAACGCCACACAGTACGATCCCTCGACCGGATACTCGACGAGTTTGACTTCCCGGAAACTCCGGACCTCGCTGTCTAACAGGAGACTGCTCATCTCGTTGAAACTGCTGTAGACGGCACCGATACCGGGAATCGCGGAGACGGTCCGGTTGAACGCCGCCTCGATCCGACGGGACGCGCGGCTCCGTTCGGTTGCGAACCCAACGACGAAGACGATCACAAGCAACGTCACCAGCGCGGCGACGTCAGGGGCGAGTCCGCCGTCGATCCCGAGCATCCGCAACAGCTCCGCCAGCGGCCCCACCGAGTCCAGCAGGAGATTCATCGCGAAGTTGAACACGAACAGCGTCACCAGTATCGGGACGGTGATCGCCAGGCCGCTGATCATCGCCGTCCGGAACTGCTCGCGAACGCTGCGTCGTTCGTTCGGTTGTCCGGGATCGGTCTGCATCCGTTCGGACTCTCGCCGTGAGAGCACAAAAATCGGTCGGCACGAGTGACGATTTGTTGAGGGGAACCATGCATTGGCCGGGTGGCGTTGTCGTGCCACGTTTGCCCGCTACGACTGCCAGTTACTACCGAGAACTGACCAACAATCTACTGCTGCTTCAACGCTGAACTGACATATACGGCCGGTAGATGGGTCATAGCGCGAATCAAGTAGATCACGACTGAAGTCCTGCGACTGCTATGGAGTTATTTTTATTATATATTGATGAATAGTATCTTATATCTCAGCTTTGCACGTTAGCGTCAGCTGTTGAATGAACGAACAGGTGATCGATTTCTTCCATCAGGTCATCGACGCCACGATCATTATTGTCCCGAACCC
>NZ_JAOPKC010000022.1:0-45244 GCF_025517535.1 Halapricum hydrolyticum | reverse complement strand
GCGGTCCATGGCCTCGTTCTCGCCGTCGGGCTCCATCCGCTGGGTGAGATCGCCGGCCGCACACTGCTGCATGATCTGGGCGTACTCGTCGGCCTTCTCCTGGAGGTAGTTCGACATCTCCATGGCCTCCGCTCGGGACACTTCCGCCTCCTTGCGGGCCTGCTCTGCCTCGTTGATCCGTTGTTTGAGTTGCTGTTGCATCTCGTCGAACCCTTCGTAGAGTCGGCCGATCTCGTCGATTCGTCCGGACGAGAAGTCCGCATCGAGATCCCCGTCTTCCATTTCTTCGACGCGGTTAGTGAGCCGATTGATCGACGTTGCCGTGCTCCGGCCGACTGCTGCTCCGATCAGTCCGGCGAACAACACGCCGAGTAGCGTCGCGTACAGCCCGTAGGTTTCCAGCGTCCCGGCGAATCCGTAGGCCTCGTCGCTCGGGGCGTGAGTGAGGACGACCCAGTCACTGCCGAAATCGGGCGCGTTTCGCTCACCCGACGGTGCGAACCCGACCAGGTGTTCCGAATCGGGCCCGATCGCGCTGTCGTGAACGTACTCGGAGCCGACGCTCGTCGACTCGCTCACCGTCCGGGCTTCGAGCTGTCGTGCACGTTCCAGTGCGGGACTGTCGCCCGGATACGGCTCGCCGACCGCTTCGCCGAGTTTCGCGTCCGCCATGACGATCGTGTTGTCGCTGTCCACGATGACCGTCTCCGACGAACGGTATTCGGGGTTCGCCCCGCCGGATAAGATCTCGTCGCCGATGTCTTCCATGTCGTGGACTGTGACGAGCCGTTGACTGCCCTCCAGGTCCTTCGTGAATGCGACCGCGTGATAGTCGTCTTCGGCGACGTAGAGCGGCGAGATGCCGACGTCGCCGACCGTGAAGTCGGGCTCACGGGCCCAGCCGACCGTCTCTCCGTCAAGCGTTTTGCCTCGCATCGAGGCCCGCGAGGAATGTTCGATCGTGTTCGTCTCTGTATCGACCACGTGAACGAGCGTCAGCGTCGATCGATCCGATACGTCGGTCCGGTACGTCTGCAGGTACTCGTCGATCACCCCGTCGCCTGCCCCGGCATCGGGGAGGTTACGTTCGAGCGTCTGCATCTCGATCGCGTTCGTTTCGAGCCAGTTGTCCAGTGCCTGTGCGTCGGCCGTCGCTGTTGATTCGAAGTCGCTGTCGACGCTCTGTTCGACCTGGTCGGCCATCAGCGACGTCCCACCGAGTCCGACGGCCCCGATCGCGAGCCCGATAAAGAGGATCACGATCCCGAACTTGACGGCGTAGCTTCGTCTGATTACGTTCGGTACGACTGTTCGTATGGTGTTGAGCATGGAATAGAAATATATGTAGATAATAATAAAAATTATGTAGAATTATATACAAATTTACAATACGAAGACATATCTCTTCGCTTCTTATGGTATGTCTGTTGCTGTATTCTGGTATAGTGCTCCGAGGAACTGTCTCGCGTCCGCTCCGGATCGGCCGGCTGCAGAACCCTCACCCCCACCGGAACAGTGCATTCGGGTGGGTGCTTCTGACACACTAGCCATTGACAACACTTGTTGTTATAATAGTTTCCCCGGGGTGGTACGATCGAGCGCTGCAGTGATTGTCGTGGCCGGTCAGAGAAACCTCCACCCCCGACCGGGTGTCGGAATTGGATTTCCTCGGCGAGGCCCATGGGCTGCTACGACAATCAGAGACGGCTTAGTCGTCGCCAGCCTCGGCGTCGACCCGTGACCGACGCCTGGCCGCCCGTTCGATAAACTCTCGCGGGAGTTCGTCGATTTCGCCGGCCTGGACCGCCCAGAGGTTCGCGTACAGGCCGTCCGCAGCGAGAAGGTCTTCGTGCGTGCCGCGCTCGACGATCCGGCCGTCCTCGATCACGACGATCCGGTCGGCGTCTTTGATCGTCGACAGGCGGTGGGCGATAGCGAAGGTGGTTCGATCTGCCGTCAACTCGTCGAGACTCTTCTGGATGAGCATCTCCGTCTCGGTGTCGACGTCGCTCGTCGCCTCGTCCAGCACCAGGATCTCGGGATCCTTGAGGATCGCGCGGGCGATGGCGATCCGCTGGCGTTGCCCACCCGAGAGTTTTACGCCGCGCTCGCCGACCTTCGTCTCGTAGCCGTCCGGGAGGTTCTGGATGAACTGGTGAGCTTCGGCCATCTTCGCGGCTTCGACGACTTCCGCCCGGCTGGCGTCGAAGGTCCCGTAAGTGATGTTCTCCTCGACAGTGCCATAGAACAAAAAGGTCTCCTGGCTGACGTAGCCGATCTGGCGGCGGAGGCTGGGAATCGTCACTTCGCGCAGGTCCGTCCCGTCGACGGTGATCGCACCCTCGTCGACGTCGTACATCCGCAGCAGGAGCTTGAGGATCGTCGACTTGCCCGCGCCGGTCGGGCCGACGAGTGCGACGGTCTCGCCGCCCTCGACCTCGAAAGAGATGTCCTCGACGATGGGTTCGCCGCTGGACTCGTCGTCCGGGTCGTAGTCGTACCCGAAGGTCACGTCGTCGTACGCCACGCGGCCGTCAGCCACCTCGAGCGGTTCGGCGTCGGGGTCCTCGGCGATCCGGGCGGGCGTGTCCATCAGCCCGAAGACCCGCTCGGCGGAGGCGTAGGCTCGCTGGTACATGTTGATAATCTGTCCGAACTGCGCCATCGGCCAGACGAACCGCTGGGTCAGCGTGATGAAGACGACGAACTGCCCGGTCGTCAGCGGCTCGCTGAACAGCCAGGGCGCGGCACCGGTCGTCTCGTAGGTTAGCGCCCAGTAGCCACCGACAGCGAACGTGAGCACGAATCCGATACCCGAGATGACCCGCAATCCGGGGAAGAACTTGATCCGGGTTTCGATGGCGCCCCAGTTGGCGTCGAAGTAGTCCTGCGAGACGTCCTCGACGCGGTCGGATTCGTAGGATTCGGTGTTCGCGCTCTTGATCACCTGGATGCCGCCGAGGTTGTTCTCCAGCCGGGAATTGAGCGCGCCGACAGAGGAGCGTACCTCGGCGTACTTGGGCTGGATCGTATCGATGAACCGCTTGGTAAAGAAGGCGATCAGCGGCACCGGGACGAGCGCGATCAGGGCCAGTTGCCAGTTGAGATAGAAGAGGATCCCGGCGATCCCGATCACCATCACGATCAGTCGGAACGCCGAGTTCATGCCGTCGTTGAGAAACCGCTCCAGGCGGTTGACGTCGTTGCTGAGGACGGACATCATCTCGCCGGTCTGCTTGTCGGCGAAGAAGTCCATGTTCAGCCGCTGCATCTGGTCGTAGGTGTCCGTCCGGACCGCGTGCTGGATGTGCTGGGCGAGGTTGTTCCAGCCCCAGTTGCGCGCCCAGTGAAACGCCGCCCCGAACGTGAAGGCCCCGGCGACGATCGCCGCGGCGATCCACAACTGTTCTCGCGGAGTCGCCGGAATCCAGGCGTCGGGGACGAACAACAGCGAGAACTCGGTCTCCTGTCGGATGATCGCGTCGATCGCGATCCCCAGAAACAGCGGCGGCAGCAGGTCCAGCACCCGCGCAACGATACTGGCGAGCAGTCCGACGCCGAAGTACCCGGCGTTCTCCCGCCCGTACTCGCGGAACAGCCGGACCATCGGTCGCTCGACGCGCTCGCGCTGGGCCTCGAACACGTCATCGTCGTCAGGGTTCGGTGCGTCCACACCCGCTTCAGGAACCCGCCCGAAAAAAGCCCGTCGCCGCCGTGTAAGACAGACGCTCACAAATCAGAGCGAAAGATCTCGGCTCCGGCGTGGGTGGCGGTCGATAGGAGTGGCCGCGATGACTCGGATCGCACTCCGGCGTATGAAGTAGTCTTCGTCCGCTCCCATAGGGATTATTGTACGTCTGTTCCGCATCGATCGCCCGATATGGTGCGGTCGGAGCGGTAAATCGGTACGATAATCTGTATCAGGCCATCGGGATGCCTTGCTCGGCTTCGAGCAGTTCGTGATAGCGGTTCCGGATCGTGACCTCGGAGATGTCCGCGACTTCCGAGACGGCGGCCTGGGTCGTCTTCTCGTTGGTCAACAGCGAAGCGGCGTACACCGCGGCGGCAGCGAGTCCGACGGGCGACTTTCCGGAGTGGACGCCCTGCTCTTTGGCGTTGGTCAGCAGCTCGCGGGCGCGGTGCTCGGCCTCTTCGGAGAGATCGAGGTCGGAGGCAAAACGGGGGACGTAGCTCTCGGGGTCGGCGGGTTTGACTTCCAGGCCGAGTTCGCGGACGACGTACCGATACGTGCGGGCGATCTCGTCTTTGCCCACGCGGGAGACGTCGGTGATCTCGTCGAGACTCCGGGGGACGCCGGCCTGCCGGGCAGCGGCGTACACCGCGGAGGTCGAGACGCCCTCGATGGAGCGGCCGGGCAGCAGGTCCTCGTCGAGTGCACGGCGGTAGATGACCGAGGCGGTCTCGCGGACGTTCTCGGGCAGGCCCAGCGCGGAGGCCATCCGGTCGATCTCACCGAGTGCCTGTTTGAGGTTGCGCTCCTTGCTGTCGCGCGTGCGGAACCGCTCGTTCCACTTGCGCAGCCGCTGCATCTTCTCGCGCTGGTTCGAGGACAGGGAGTTGCCGTAGGCGTCCTTGTCGCGCCAGTCGATGTTGGTCGAGAGCCCCTTGTCGTGCATCATGTTCGTGGTGGGCGCACCGACCCGGCTCTTCTCGTCTTTTTCCTTGGAATCGAACGCGCGCCATTCCGGCCCGCGGTCGATTTCGTCGGCGTCGACGACCAGTCCGCAGTCGTCACAGACGGTCTCGCCGCGGGCGTCGTCGGCGACGAGGTTTCCCCCGCATTCCGGGCAGGTAAGGTCGTTCTGTTCGTCGGTTTCCGATTCTACTGTCGATCGTGACCGCGTGCGTGTTGACTCACTCATGGTTCGAGGGCGGGCGCTATCCGGGCAGGAACATCCTGGCAAAACCCGGATCGTAGTCGCTGACCAATCGGTTAGTCTCAACCCTATATATTAGTTTCGGTATCTACACCTGTAGTACCGACAGCGACCCGTATCGTGTACTGCGGTATCTCCTCACATGAGTATTAAAGTAGGATAACATGGTGGTCGGGGCGGACGGCGATCGGGGGTCACTGTTCGGGGGCAGGCCCCGAAAAAGTCTTTTTCCCGGCCCGGAAACCACCAGATATGATTCAGCCCCTCGCCAGCGTCTTCGGCATCGAAGTCGATCCGGTGCTGGTGGCCCTGGTCGCCATCATGCTCGGGTTCGTGTTCTTCGTGTACATGTTCATCCGTCGGACCGTCACCGGGTTTCAGGAAGGGATCGAACAGAGCCGCCGCGAGCGCTAGAGCGACGCCGCGGTCTCGATCGCTGCTTCGATGTCTGCGTCGTCGATGTCCCAGTGCGTACAGAAGCGGATCGTGTGCTCGCCGAACGCCGAGCCCGCGACGCCGCGCTCGCGAAGTCGGTCGAGCACCACGTCCGCCGGCTCGTCGGTCTCGACGAGGACGATGTTCGTTTCCGGTTCGGACGGCGACAGGCCGGGGACGTCTCCGAAGCCGGCTGCCAGTTCGCGGGCTCGACGGTGATCCTCGTGCAGCCGGTCGCGGTTCTCGAGCGCGAGTAGTCCGGGGGCGGCGATCAGCCCGGCTTGGCGCATGCCGCCGCCCATGAGCTTGCGGATCCGCCGCGCGCGTTCGATGAACTCGTCTGGTCCCGCGAGCATCGATCCGACGGGCGCGCCCAGTCCCTTCGAGAGACAGCTCATCACCGTGTCGACCTCGCGGACGATCCGGTCGGCGGGCACGTCCAGTGCGGTTGCGGCGTTGAACAGGCGCGCGCCGTCGAGGTGGACCGGGACGCCGTGGTCGTGAGCGGCCTGCGCCGCCTCGTCGATCCGCTCGGGCGCGATTGCCGTCCCACCCTTCGAGTTGTGCGTGTTCTCGAGAACGAGCAGTCCCGTCCCGGGCCGGTGGTCGTCGCCCTCGACATAGCCGTCGTGGACCTGTCCGGGCCCGACGACGCCACGGTCGCCGCCGTCGATCGTCCGGGCCTGGACCTGGCTGTGCTGGGCGATCCCGCCCAGTTCCCACTTGTACGTGTGACACTCTTCTTCGAGGAGCACTTCCTGGCCGCGCTCGGTGTGGGCCCGGACGGCGATCTGGTTACCCATCGTTCCCGAGGGGACGTACAGCGCGGCCTCTTTGCCGAGCATATCGGCCATCCGCGCTTCGAGCTCGTTGACGGTCGGATCCTCGCCGTAGACGTCGTCGCCCACCTCGGCTTCGGCGGCGGCCTCGCGCATTTCGTCGCTTGGCTTCGTGACGGTATCGCTACGAAGGTCGATCATACCCGGTTTTCTCCGGGAGCACCCAAAAGGTTGTTCGGCACGGTCGTCTCCGAGGATCGAATGTCCACGCCCCTCCTCTCGGTGAATGCACTCTAGATCGCGCGACTGTCGTCGATCCGAACGTCTCGACGCTGAATGTCGAGCGAGAGATCTTCTGTGATGATATCTCCGCCCCGGTTTTTCGGGATGCGGAGCTGGTACTCGATGTTGTCTTTCGAGGTCGAGACGAGATCGAGTTCCCAGATGACGTCCGCGACGATGAGCGTCAGATCACGGAACGGCGGCTGTGGGTCGCTCGTGTGACAGAGCAGGACGCCCAGGCTGCCCGTCTCCTCGAGCTTCAGACTTAGAAACGAGAGCGTCTCGCTGTATGCCTGGCGTGAGTCACCGCGCTCGAGCGGGCTCATCGGGTCGACGATGACGTTGATCGGTTCGTCGATCGTCTCGACGAGATCGTACAGGTCGTCGAGTGGATCGTCTCTGACGGCGGAATTGCCCGTGTACGCACGGCTCCCGGTCAGCTCGCGGATCAGCTCGCCTTCCATGGTGAGCTTGTCTCCCGTCGTCTCGATCCGATATGGCATGTCGATGCCGCCGCGTTTGTCAAAATCGCGCTGCACCGACGATTCGGGCCGGAGCGTCGACACGTACAGCGACGGGCGTTCGCCCATCAACTGGTAGAGCAACGTCTGGCTTTGCGTCGCTGGCGGCGCGACGAGCGCGAGAATGTCTCCCGGATCCAATCCTCCGTTGAGACGCCGGTCGAGTGCCTTGATCCCCGTCGAAAGCTCACCCACCATATGCATGTTGTTGTCACTCACGGAAATATATGTTTGCAAAAAATTCAATGGAAATGATCAGAATTACAGCGATCCGGGAATGAATTCTCTCAGATTCCCGGGGGTCGTTACGACAGATCCTCGATCTTTGTGACGATTTCCTCGGCGTATTCGGTGGTGCCGAGCTTTTCAGCGCCTTCGAGCTGGCGTTCGAGGTCGTAGGTGACTTTGCCCGAAGAGATCGTCTCCTCGACGGCGTCACGGACGAGGTCCGCGGCGTCGTCCCAGCCCATGTAATCGAACATCAGTCGGCCGGAGAGGATCATCGCGGTCGGATTGGCCATGTCCTGGCCGGCGCGCTTGGGCGCGGAGCCGTGGACTGGCTCGGCCAGCACGCGAGCGTCGCCGAAGTTCGCGCCGGGTGCGATACCGAGTCCGCCGATCTGGGCACCCGCGGCGTCTGAGAGGTAGTCGCCGTTGAGGTTCGGCATCGCCAGCACGTCGAACTCGTCGGTTCGCAGTTGCATCCACTGCAACATCGCGTCGGCGAGACGTTCCTCGACCATGACGGCGTCTTCGGGGATGTCGACCTCGTCCTGGGTTTCCCACAGCGAGTCGGGCGCAGCGAAGACCTCGTCGTCGGGGTACTCCTCGTCGGCGACCTCCATGCCCCACTCGCCGAACTGGCCTTCGGTGAACTTCATGATGTTGCCCTTGTGGACCAGCGTGACCTTGTCGCGGTCGTGCTCCAGCGCGTAGTCGATGGCCTTCCGGACGAGTCGCTTGGAGCCGAACTCGGTGATCGGCTTGATGCCGATGCCGATCGGACCGTCGTGCATCGTCTCGTCGAAGCCCATCTCCTCTTCGACGAACTCCCGGACGCGCTCGACGTCTTCGGTGCCTTCTTCCCACTCGATGCCGGCGTAGACGTCTTCGGTGTTCTCCCGGAAGGTCACCATATCCATCTCTTCGGGTGCCTTCATCGGCGAGGGGACGCCATCGAGGTAGTAGGTCGGCCGGACGTTTGCGTAGAAGTCGAGCGTCTGGCGCAACGCGACGTTCAGCGAGCGGAAGCCAGCGCCGACGGGCGTCGTGAGCGGGCCCTTGATCGCGACCCGGAACTCGTCGATGGCATTGACGGTGTCATCGGGCAAGTTCTCGTCGTAGTGTTCGCGACCCGACTCCCCGGCGTAGACGCGCATCCACGCGATGTCGTGACCGGTCGCCTGGGCGGCGGCAGTCAGCACCTTCTGTGCGGCCGGCCCGACGTCTTTCCCGATGCCGTCCCCGTGGATGATCGGGACGATCGGCGTCTCAGGGATATCGAGTTCGTCCGCGTCCTCGTCGATGACTTCGATCGGCTGTCCCTCGGCCGGGACTTCGACCTTCTCGTAGTCGTATTTCATTATCGTCTGCACAGACGCCCAGAGTTCCTAAAAGGTCTGCCATTCCGGCGAGCGCCGGCGACCGAGACCTGTTGCAGTCGATCGGTATCGACCGAGACCTGTTGCAGTCGATCGGTATCGACCGAGACCCGCTGCAGTCGATCGGTATCGATCGACTACCGGCCGAGGCGCTCGCGGCTGATCGCCACGCCCGAGGGCGTGATGATCAATTGATCGTCGTCTTTCTGGACGATGTCGCCCCCGACTTCGCTGGCGACCTGCTTGAGTTCGTCCGTGATGTGTTCCATCGTCTGATCCTGCGTGGTGTGTCGCGTGATGTCCGCGATGACGATGTCGCCGTCGTAGACGGCGTCTTTGATGTCGATGACGTCCTGCTGGTCGCCGATGCGTGCGATCCGAACTGTCGTGTCAGCCTCGGCCGCGTCTGTCTCGAAGTCCTCTGCACTGAGTTCGACGTAGTCGTCCGTCCGCCGGGAAGAGCCGGATTCTCCCAGGATTTTGCTCATCAGTCCCATACTCCATCCAGCGGTGCCTGCCACAATAGGTTTTACGTCCGCGAACAGCTCGCGACGCCCCCGACCATTCGAACGGAGCGGTCGGCCCGCGACGCTCCCGGGCAGTCGAACGGAGCGGCCGGCCCGCTGTGCTCCCGATCACTCGTCGGAGCCGAGACAGTACACCTGCCCTTTTTCGAGCAGTTCGGTCTCGCGGTCGTCGTCCCAGTAATGCCGGAAGTCCGCCCGTTCGGCGTAGTAGATCCGGTCGCCGTGGGGCACGGCCGCACTGGTGACGTGACCGCGGTTCGGGACGCTCCAGCGGACCCGTCCGGTCGTCGATTCGAGCGCGTACAGGCGCGTGTCGTACGAGCCGACGAGGACGGTCGTCGGCGTGACGGTCAGCGATCCGATCACCGACCCGCCGACGTAGGTGGCCCAGCGTTGCTCGCCGGTCGCCGCCTCGAGGGCGTAGACGTACCCGTCGCCGCTCCCGACGTAGACGAGGCCACGCTCGGGGTCGATACCGGGGTTCGACATCACGATCCCGTCGGTCTCGAACGACCACAGTTCGGTCCCGTCTGTGAGATCCAGACAGTAGATCGAGCTGTCCCAGGAGCCGACGTAGGCCTTCCCCTCGTAGATCGGCGGAGTTCCCTTGACCTCGCCGTCGGTCTCGAACGACCACGCGAACGACAGCGACGGGAACTCCCAGGCGTAGACGATCCCGTCGTTCGACCCCGTGACGAGCCGTTCCGTGGCCGGATCGATGGCCGGCGAGGGGTGGGGCATACCGCCGATGTCCTGCTCGTCGGTCCACACCGGCTCGCCGGCGTCGACGTCGACGGCCCACAGCCGTCCGGACGCCGGGTGTTTGTGTTCGGTCACGAAGTACAGCACGCCGTCCCAGTAGGCGGGGCTGGAGCCGATCGCGATCGAGAGATCCAGCGCGGAGCGGGACAGCCGCCAGACTCGCTCGCCGGTGTCGACGTCCACGCCGTACAGCGATCCGTCGTAGCCGCCGACGTAGGCCGTCCCGTCGACGATCGTCGGCGTCCCGTGGATACCGAGGTTCGTCGCGCCGGTCCGGGCAGTCCAGAGTTGCTCCCCGTCGAGCCCGAAGCCGTGAACGCGGCCGGTATCGCTCGCGACCACGATCCGATCGCCGTCCGGCGTCGGCCGGGGGCTGGATTTGGCGGCGGTGTGACCGACGGCATTGATCGGGTGTGACCACTTCTCGACGGGATCGTCCGGCACCGTCGCGTCGGGATAGTAGCCGAGTCGCCGCAGTCCACGCCGGAACATCGAGACGTCGCCAGGGGGGTACGTATCCTCGTAGGACAGTTTGGGCGGATCGAACTGCGCTTGCGTGCGGTCGTAGGTTGGCGGCGACGCCGACAGCACGCTACAGCCGGCGAGTGCGGCCGTGGCAGCGGCCCCGACTCCCGCGAGGAAGGACCGTCGTCCCAGTCGCTGCTCCCGTCGTTCGTCCGTCCGGTTGCCCATCCGTACCGTTCGTTCGGATCGAGTCGACATATGTCATCGGGTCTGTCCTCGATGACCGTTCCGGGAGTCGTCCCGTTTCGAGAGGTTTAGGCGTCGCTCGATCAAAGCGGGCGTATGCCCAGAGATCGATCCGAATTCGACGTCCTGCGGGCCCTGGAGTTCCGGGAGCCCCGTGAAGTTCTCGATCCCGACAAGATGTACACGATCTACGAAGTCGCCCGACTGCTACAGGGCGTCGAGCCCGACGCCGAACTGGATGTCGAGACCGAGAACGTCCTGCTCGACTGGGCAATTCCGTGGATGCTCAACTACAGCTCGGAGTTCGTCTTCGCCGAGCCGGCTGACGACGCGGAGCCCGGCTACTACGGCCTCGCGGAGTCATGAACCTGCTCGTCGCCGGATCCGAGCACCTCGACGCTGGCAAGACGACCTTCTCTGCCGGGCTGGTCGAGCGTACCGGGGCCGTCGGCTACAAGCCCCGGGCCGGCAACGACTTCTGGTACAGTCACGACGACGTACTGGCAGCCGCCGACGACGGCGTCCTCTACGGGAAAGACGCCCGGAAACTGGCTGCCGTCGGGCCCGATGGAATCGAGCCGGCCGACATCAACGTCGTCCATCGCCTCTGGCGGCCGCTCCCGGGCGGCGTCGGCGGCGTCCTCGGGCAGGACGGCCGCGAGTTCCTGCTCGACCGGGCTGGCGAGACGTACGTCGTCAACGGAACGACGGCGATTCCGGACGTCGTTCGACGGTCGTTCCCGATCGAGTCTGCGGTACGCGTCGAGTCGCTCGCGGAGTTCAACGACGTGATGGCCGGCCACCACCAGCCAGTCCAGGCCGACCTGCTGGCGGAGATAGAGGCGCAGCCGCTGTCGGTCATCGAATCCTACGGTTCCGTCGCGCGTCCGCTTTCGGATCTCGACCACGACGTCGTCGCAGTCGTCGAACCCCGGCGAGTGCGCGTCTACGAGGGGCGGCGCTACGACAGGAGCTGCTCGGTCGCCAGTGGCTCGCCCGGACCGGATAGCGGCACGCTTGAAGAGCGCGTCGCGGACGTGACGGACCTGATCGACCCGGTCGAGACCGTTGAGATACCGCCGCTGCCCGAGTCCGTCCGTCACGATCCGGCAGCGATCGCTGCGGCCTACGAACCTGCCTACGACGCGCTGCTTTCGGCTGCCGGGTCGTGACCTCGGACTGACTGTCGAGTCGCGGGGATCACCCGAACCGCGCAGCCTGGGCCGCGAGTCCGACGTGTTCGTAGGGATCACTCTCGACGCTGGGGCCGTGTCCGCAGTGCAACTCCGAGAGCGTCTCGTCAGTCGTCTCCCGAACCCGCTCGATGCTCTCGATCAGTCGCTCGCGGTCGCCTTCCGCGAGATCAGTCCGGCCGAACCCGCCGTTGGCGAAGATCAGGTCGCCCGCGAACAGGATTCCCGGCCCCGGGGCGAAAAAGCAGAGGTGGTCGTTCTTGTGGCCCGGCGTGTGCAGCGCGGTGTAGGCGTCGTCGCCGAGTCGGACCGTCTCGCCGTCCTCGATGGCGTGGTCGACGCCCGGCTGGTCGAGATCGTACCCCCAGACGTCGACGTCGAACGTCTCGGTGACGCGCTCGAGGTTCCCGACGTGGTCCGGATGGGTGTGCGTGAGGACGACGGCGTCGAGTTCGTCGACGTACTCGCGCACGACCTCGCACACGTCGAAGTCGTTGCCGACGTCGACCAGGACGGTTCGTTCCCCGGTGACGAGAAAGACGTTGCTCGTGAAGACCTGCTTGCCCGCGGCGAGGTTCGTTATCATGTCCTGGTATACACACAGGGCCCGCTTGTGCGTGTCGGTGGCTGTGCGTCCCCGTCACCGCCGTCGGCGGGCGACGCGTTCTTCGGCGGTCTCCTCGGTGACGACCTCGTAGAGCAGCGCCCGCGAGCCGTCGGCCGTCGGGCGCAAGATTCGTCCCAGCCGCTGGGTGAACTCCCGTTCGCTGCCGCTGCCCGAGAGGACGACCGCCACGTTGGCGTCGGGAACGTCGACTCCCTCGTCGAGCACGTTCGCGGTGACGATCCGCGAGTACGTCCCGTTACGGAACGCCCGCAGGATCTCCCGGCGCTCGTCGGCTCCCGTCTCGTGGGTGATCGCCGGTAACAGGAACCGCTCGGAGAGCCGATACACGAGGTCGGTAAACGCCGTGAAGACGATGATCCTATCGTCGGCGTGCCGATCGAGCAACTCGGCCAGCAACTCGACCTTCCGGTCGGCGTTCATCATCACTTCGCGAGCCCGCTGTTTCGCGAGCAGCGCCTCTCTGGCGGCGGGGTCGGTCCCCGAGCGCATCACGAGCTTCCGGTAGTCCTCGCCGCTGTGTAGCTGGAGGTTCGACCGCTTCAGGTAGTCGGTGAACGTCCCCTGGTGGCGCTCGTAGCGCTCGCGCTCCTCGGGAGTCAACGAGACGGTGAGACGCTTGATGTCGTAGGCTGCGAGGTGCTCGCCTGCCAGTTCGTCGGGATCGATCTCGACCACTTTCGGACCGACCAGTTCAGCCAGCAACTCGTGGGCGCCGTCCGGTCGTTCGAACGTCGCCGTGAGTCCCATCCGCGCCGGCGCGGCCAGCAGCCGTGCGATCTCGCGATACCCTTCGCCGCCGAGATGGTGGACCTCGTCGAAGACGACGAACTCGAATCGGTCACCCAGTTCGTCCGCTCGGAGATACGCCGAGTCGTACGTCGAGACAGTGATCGACTCGACGCGCTGAGTCCCCCCACCGAGTTGCCCGATCGGAACGTCGAACTCCCGATCGAGTTCCTCGCGCCACTGTTCGAGCAGATCGATCGTCGGCACGACGACCAGCGTCGGCACACCCAGCGTTGCGATCGCGGCGATAGCGATTACCGTCTTGCCGCTGCCGGTCGGCAACTCCAGTACGCCCCGGTCGTCGGCATCACGCCAGGCGTCCAGCGCCTCGCGCTGATAGGCTCGGAGTTTGTAGTCGGTGGTGAGATCGAGGTCCTCGGCCCGGAAGACGGCATCTTCGCATTCGTCGGATTGCTGTGCGAGCCAGCGTCGCAACTCCCGGTATCGAAACGCCGGCGCGCGAGCGGTCTCGCTCCGGGAGTCGACCTCGACGAACGGGAGGTCCGGCGTCTCACCATCGATCCGGATCGTCCCGTCCTCGTAGCTGAGCCGCGTTGCCATCGGTCGGCGTTGCGTCCCCAGTCGTAACTATTTATCTCTGTCCGACCGCCGCGTCTAGTATGAATCCGACTGCACACCACTACGGGATCACCGTCTCGGACCTCGATCGGACGCTGACGTTCTATCGCGACGTGCTCGATCTCGAGGTCATCGCGGAGTTTTCCGTCGGCGGCGATGCCTTCGCGACCGGCGTCGACGTACCGGGAGCCGGCGCCGAGTTCGTCCATCTCGACGGCGGGGACGCGCGGATCGAACTGGTCGCCTACGAGCCCGAGGGGGACAGCCGGCCACGGCCGTCGCTGGACGAACCGGGTGCGACACACCTTGGACTCGCAGTCGACGACCTCGATTCGGTCTACGCGGACCTGCCAGACAGCGTTGAGACGCTCAGCGAACCGCAGACGACTGAAAGCGGGACGCGAATCCTGTTCGTCCGCGATCCCGAGGGGAACCTCGTCGAACTGCTCGAAACGTGAACTGAGCGGGACCCGTTCCGAATCGCTCGACTAGGGGCTCGCTTCGGCTGCCGTCTCCTCGTCTTCCAGGCTTTCGAGCGCTTCGAGCGCGGCCCGCCGGTAGTTTTCGACCGGCAGGTCGTACTGTTCGCCTGCCATCTCGACGTACTCGTCGGCCGTGTCGGATTCGAAACGCTTGATCCGTTCGAGGGTCCGCTCGGCGGTCTCGACGACCCAGCGATCGCGCGTTGTCTCGTCGACGCTCGTGATCGATTCCGGCCGGACCGAGACGTTGACGTCGCCTTCGTCGGTCTCGTAGGTTCGCGGCTTGCCGACGACGGAGACGTACGCCGGGGGTTCCAGCTCGCGCAGCGTGGCGGCCGCGTCGGGCTGGTACTGGCCGGCGTAGACGAAGAACGTGTCGCCGTTGGGATCGACGATCCGCCCTTGCCAGTACTCGCTGTCCTCGCCGACGTCTTCGGTCTCGGTCAGCGTCCCGACCACGAAGATCCGGTTCGCCCGGGCACCCGTGGGTAACAGGACGTACACCGGCGCGCGCTCGTCGTCGCTCTCCTTGAACGTGTAGGTCGCGTCGTTGAACTCGCGTGCGAAGACGCGACGGGCGACCTCTCGGGTTGGCGTCGAACTCATGTTAGATCGACCTCGCTTTGATCAGCGCCTGTTCTGCATCCACCGGCTCGTCTAAGATCTCCAGGTCGTTCACCAGGACGTACCGTCCCAGCGTCGGCCCGGTGACGCGATAGTACCGGCCGAGCGTGGCCGCGCGCATCTCGTCGGCGACGACCGTCGTGTCCAGCGCGTCCATGGCCATGTCCTTGGCCTCCTCCAGTTCGATCCCGGTCAACTCCTCGGTCGCCTCCTGGTCGAAGATGATCTCCTGGACTTCGTTGCCGTCGTCGAGCACGCCCTTGATCCGCAGGTCGAACTCGCCGTCGACCTCTCCGTGCTCGCTGCAGCGGCCGTTCTGGAGGACGCGCGTACAGCCCTCCTCGGGGCAGCGCTTGATCAGCCCGCTACCGTTCTGGATGTCGACCAGCGCGCCTTCGACGGTCCGGGTGTCGTCGCCGACCTCGATGTCTTCCTCTACTTCCTCGATCGTCGTCGTCCGGTTGAGTTTGACCGAGTAGTTGCCCTGGTACTCGTCAGTCACGACGTTGCCGAGGTCGTAGACGTGCTCCTCCTCGAGTTCGGGCAGGTCGGATTTGGCCCATTTGGTGAACTTGATCGTCCCGGACTCGTCACCGAGGAGGCCGACCTGTGCGATGGAGTCGCTCCGGGGCTCCCAGAGGTCGACGACCTTCGCAGTGACGTCGACCCACTGTTCGGCCGTGTCGATGTCGGCGAGCTCGACGTGCTCGTTGCCGCCGCCACCGCCGAGATCGTCTCGCTCCATGCCCGCCTCGTCGAGGTAGCCGTTCGTGACGCTCCGGCGTGCCTCCTCGAGGGGGACCTTGTATTCGTTGACCAGCGTGTCGAGTCGGCTCTCGACGTCTTCGACGTCGATCTCGAGCTGGTCGGAAAACTGCTCGTGTATCTCTTCCGCGTGGGTACGCAAATCGGTCATGGTCTCACTGTCTCCGCTCTGTTTTCGACGGGAGACATCCGACAGTTGGTCGCCATCACTTATAAACCCTCGGCGCCCGGGGTGAAAGTGAAAACCACCCTACTGCTCGCTGTTCCACTCCGTCCGGAGCAGGCCGTAGAGGCGCTGGTCGACGTACTCGCCGTCGACTACGGCGCACTCGCGCTGGGTGCCCTCGTGGGTGAATCCGAGCCGTTCGAGGACGCGACAGGAGGCTTCGTTCGGTGCCAGCGCTCGTGCAGTGACCCGGTGGAGGCCCAGTTCACGGAACGCGTACTCGACGAACAGCTCACTGGCTTCCGTCGCGTATCCGTTACCCTGTGCCGGTGGGGCGACCCAGTAGGCGAGGTTCGCCCACCCCGAACTGTCCCTGACCGGATACAGCTGTACGGAACCGACCGCTGTCGGGCCGTCGTCGGATCCACCGAGGTCGTCGCCGTCCCACTCATGATGGCAGATCAGTGCCGTCGCGCCGTCCTCGCTGGTGTCGTACGGTTCGAAAATCTCTTCTTCGTACTCCTCCCGGCTGTATGGCGTTCGGAAGTTGTCGACGTATCGACGTACGTCCGGGTGATTGACCCACCGCTGCAGGAAGGGGACGTCGTCACGTTCGACAGTTCTGAGATCGATCCGGCTGCCCTCGATGAAGAGCGGTCCTGGCATACCTGTCACCGTCCGTGACAGGGCAAACACCCGACTGTGTCAAAATGGTACGGGTGCTTGGGACGCGTTGTGACACCGTTCGGAGAAGGCCTATGTGTCCGGCGTGCCGAGTCCGGGTATGGACGAGGACGGTCGGCTCGAACGGTTCCTGCGGGCGAAACTCCGGTCCGCGGGCGAGCAAGTCGGCCAGGCGCAGGACGCCTACCGGCGAGCGAAACACGCCGCAGCCGTCGATCTCCCGGTCGACGACGAGGGGAACGCGCGTCTCGTCTGCCGTCGCTATGCCGAGCGGCGTGCTGTCCCGGTCGACGGCGACGGGAAACCGTCGTGTTTCGAAGGCGGTCATCCCGACTGTGAGGGCTGTCTCGAAGACATCCGCGACGGCCGGATCGAGACGTGGTAGGCACTGGTCCTCGAGTGGATCACTCGGAGTAGCCTTCCTGGAGGAACGCGCCCTCGGTCTCGTAGACCGAGACGAGTTCCTCGATGAACTCCTCGTAGGATTCGCCCTCTTCGGTGTGTGTGTCGAGCCGCTCTTTGAGGTCGTCGCTGATTTCGAGCGTGTACGTCATTGGGATCGAGCCGGGTCTGGCCGGCACGTGTCAACGTTGTCCGCGCAGACGTAAATAGAAACCTGCCATGCGTTGTCGTGGATTTTTATTGTCGGAGGGGGACAGGCCGATATGGACCGTCCGATCGCGGCCGTCGTGCTGGCCGGCGGCACCGGAACGCGACTGTATCCAGCGGCCCGAAGCGACCGGCCGAAGCAGTTTCTCTCCTTCGGTGACGAGCAGTCGATGCTCGAAGCGACCGTCGAACGCGCCGGCTTCGCCGACGAAGTGTACGTCCTCACGCGACCGGCGTTTCGCGACGACGTCACAGAGCTCGTGCCTTCGGTGACGGTACTGACCGAGCCGGAGCCGAAAGATACCGGACCGGCGCTGGCCTACGCTACCCATCGCGTCCGCGAGGATCTCGGTCCGTGTGTCGTGCTCGCGCTCCCGAGCGATCACCACGTCGAGGGAGATTTCGAGTCGACGGCACGCCGGGCCTGCCGCGTCGCCACCGACACCGGACGGCTGGTCACGATCGGCATCGAACCCGACCGGCCGGCGACGGGGTACGGATACGTCGAACCCGGGGCCGATCGGGGGGCCTACTACGAGGTCGAGTCCTTCACCGAGAAGCCCGACCGCGAGCGCGCGAAACGGTATCTCGAGGACGGTTACTACTGGAACAGCGGCACGTTCGCGTGGACGCCCGAATCGTTTCTCGACGCGGCGGCCGACACCGAACTCGGCCCGCTCGTTTCGGCCCTCGAAGAAGACAGCCCCGAAACGGGATACCGGGCCGTTCCGTCGGTCAGCGTCGATTACGCCGTCATGGAATCCGCGTCCGGCATCGCGGTCGTTCCTGCCGACTACGAGTGGGACGATCTGGGCACCTGGGACGCGCTCGAACGCGTCCTCGACGCTGACGCCGACGGTAATGCTGTCCTCGGTGAGTACCTCGCCCTGGACGCATCGAACAACGTCATCGCCAGCGACGGCCACGTGAGCGCTATCGGTGTCGAGGATCTCGTCATCGCGACGTTCGACGACCGGACGCTCGTCGTCGACCAGAGCGACGTGCAGCGCGTTCGCGACGTCGTCGATCAATTGAGAACCGACGGAAAGTTCTGATTCAGTGTCAGTTCTATCCGGGAGCTGTCACGTGTCAAGACTTAATATACTGGCACGAGTACCAGACCACTGAATGGGGACTGTTACCACACGTCTCGACTCGCAGGCGAAATCGATTTTCGACGACCTCGGGTACACGGTCTCTCGTGACGGCGAGGAGATCAAAGCCGAGCGAAAGTGGCGTGTCGTCCACGTGACGCCGATGCCCGAGCCGGACGACGCTCCGACCTCGGGGCGGTTCCGGTGTTTCGTGACGCGGGAGGGGAACTGCCGAGATCTCGAACGGCGGCTGCAGCGCCAGAAACTGGAGTACGACTGGGCGATTATCGGTGTCGACGAGGCCGGCGAGTACGAAGTCCACGCGACGACCGTCGGCTGGTGACTGCCCGGCGATCGAACGGGCCGTCGCTGCGTTCGCTCATCACGGCGCGAGCCGGTTCTTGCGGTTTTTCATGTGCTCGTTGTAGTGTCTGAAGGTGATCGGCGCCCACTCTTCGGCCAGGTCGAGGATCTGTTCGGTCATCTCTCGGATTTCCCACTGGGCATCGGCTGCAGCCCGCATGTCGGCGATGTGCATCAGCATCCGCGCGTTCATCGTCATCACGATGTTGACTTTCGTCCCGATCGGGAGGACGAACCGGGCGTCCTCGGGCGGCATGCCGAGTTCGAGCAGTTCCTGGTAGGACTCGACGGCGCTGGAGACGGTGTCGGCGAAGATCTCCTCGCGCTTCTCGACGGTTTCCTCGTCGACGGGTCCGGTGTCCTGGTTGCGTCCGACCCAGTCGGGATCGGTCGCAGAGGGCGGATAGACGACGAGTTCGCCCTCGCGGACCGCCTCGGGATCGATGTCATCGAAAGAGACGTACCGCATCGACTGGATGTCGAAGGTGACGTGGCGGTGCCGAGTGATCTGGGCCATACACGAGCGGCTGACGCCCTCGATGGCGAAGGTGGCGTGTGGGTGCTCGAAGGGCCCGAAGTGGCCGTGCTCGAGCAGGTGTGTGAGAAGCGTCTCCTTTTTGTCTTCGAGCGAGTCGCCGTCGATCGTCGACATGACCTCCTCGAAGGACTGGTCGGCGATGAACTCCGAGGCGTAGTCGTTGCGGGCGGCCTGACAGATCAGTTCCTCGGGATCGTCGGTCGCATCGAGTAGACGAACGTCCATACCAACGTTCGATACCGGCGGAGAGATAATAGCTACTATCCAGCCTGCCGAGGTATCCGGCATCACAGCGGGACCACGCTGGAAACCGAAAGACTGGCTACGCCGGATGGTCCAGGTTCGGGCATGGACAGCGAGACAGACGACGAGGTCGTCTCCGAGCAGCGGCGATCGGAACTTCTCGACCGGATCTCCAGACGGGGGGCGACGATCGGCGAACAGATCCCAGAGGAGGTGACGATCGACGACCAGACGATCGCGTTGCGGTCGTTCGTCTGGGAGACGAAGAAACAGGGCGTCGTTCCGCCGGAGAAACGCGAGAGCGTTCGGGAAGTCCGCGCAACGCTCAACCGGGAGCGCGACCGCCTGAAAGAACGGCTCCGAAGTGAGGACCTCTCGCCCGAGGAAGCCGAGGAACTGGCCGATGCGATCGTCGGGATCGATCGGGCGATCTCCGCGCTGAAGAGTCTCCGCGAACCCGATCTCAAACAGCACGCACACGAGGAATACGTCGAAAGCAACCGCCGCTGGGTCAACTTTATCGACCAGCTACTCTAGGGGTTTCCAGTCGGACGGCGAGGAGGTCAGCCCGACGACCCGCGCTTCGCGCGTGCCGTCCCGTTCGCGGATCTCGATCATCCCGTCGAACGCCTGCTTGATGACCTGAAGCGTCTGATCGTCGTGCGCACCCGAGTCGATCGTGAACAGTCCGAGATAGCCCGCTGCGTCCAGCCGCGACGAGAGGACGTGACAGAACTTGAAGACGGTCTTGCGGTCGGTATAGGTCAGCATCGTCGACAGCGACGAGAGTGCGAGGCGTCCGTCTTCGACACCGCTCTCGTGGAGTCCCTCGAGCGCCTTGGTGATCCCGATCCCGATACCTGTCAGGTCGCCCGGCGACGAAACGTGGTGGGTGTACACGCCGTTGTCGGTCGTCTCCCCTCCAGACGCGTCAGAGACACAGTCGACGACGCCCAGCGGGAACGACTCTGATCCGGCCCGCTCGCGGAAGTCCGCGATGATATTGTCGGCCCGGTCTCCCGTCGAGACGACTACAGCCCCCTCGTTCTGGCGCACGCCATCCGCGAGGATGTCATACGCGAGCGCCTCTTTCCCAGTCATGGCCGGGCCCGAGACGAGAATCGAGGAGCCGGGTCTGACCGAAGCCAGTGCGTCTATATCGAGTACGTTAGTGAGATCGTACATTGTCCCGGTGTGATCAGTGTTCGTCGCCATTGCCAAGCCCCCGCAGCGTCGCAATGAAGTCCTCGTCGTCTTCGATTCCCCCCAACGTCTGCGATAAGTTGTCCTGTAACTCGTCGATCCGCCCCGTTAATTCTTCGTATTCTTCGCTTTCGGCCAGCTCCGCGCTACTTTTGGTCGCTTCCAGCGTTGCCTGTTTTTCGACCAGCGAGTAGTACTCCTGGAGCAGTCCGTCGTATGTCGACCGTTCGAGGAGGTTTTCGACCGTCTCGTGGAGTTGCTCGCTCCGGATCGGCTTCGTGAGATACGAGTCAAAGCCCATCTCGAGAATGTCGAAGTCCGGCTCGACTGCCGTCACCATGGCGACCCGGCACTCGTAGCCACTGTCGCGGATTCGCGAGAGGACTTCGTCGCCAGATAGACCGGGCATCATCCGATCCAGCAGGACCACGTCGACTTCCTCGCCGAGCATGTCGAGAGCTTCGTCGCCGTTCTGGGCCACGCGGACCTCGTAGTCGTCCTGTAACCAGAGATTGTACGTCTCGGCGACGTCCGGTTCGTCTTCGACGATAAGCACGACGGGTGCGTCGGGATCTGACATCGACTCTCTGCGGGTTGTTTTACCCTCCAAATACATATCAGTGTGGGTCACGATCCAGCCGAACACAGCGGCACGCACCGCTCTCCCGTCCCGGAGGAAGTCGGTCGATCGCGTCTCGCGCCTTCACAGGCGGCACGAGGCGGATGCCACGGGGCTTGACCCCGAGGCGATTTACTGCGAGGTCTCCGACGGCGGCACCGAAGCGACGTCCAGTCGAAGGCTCGGAGACGGCGCGACGGCTTCGTATTCGATCGGTGCCGTCAGCGTGACGGTCGTGCGACCGAGCGGTCTGACCTCGAACGCTGTCCCCGAGTGGACGGGCGTTCCTTCCCGCTCGAACTCGGCATGCAGGTACCCGTCGAATCGTGACGGGCCCGGGTTTTCGATTTCCGCATCGACGCGAACGTTGCCGTCCGGCCCGCGGACGATTTGCCGGTCGACGACGGTTGGCTCGAGCGCACCTGTCGGGGTCTCGGATCCGTGCGGCGTCTGTTCGGTTACCGTCGTCCGCGGGGGTCGTTCGGGATCGCGTCGCAGACAGCCGCTCGCAGCGACCCCGCTCGCGAGGCCCGCGAGCAGCGCGCGCCTGGTCGTCTCCATGATCGACCACTCGACGCCGACCCGCAAGTGCCTTGGCACTTATGAGCGTGGCGACGCCTGTTTCGACCGTGCTGACGAAGGAGCTACTTCGCGTCTCCCGGGCCGGCGGCGGGTACCATCCCCAGTTCGTCGGCGAGGAGCACCGCGATCTCGCGGCCCGCGTCATCGGGACGTACCAGGGGCACGTCGGCGAACCGCGCGAGCAACTGGAGTCGGCTCTGACGGATCTCGAACGCGACGCCCCCGATTTCAAGCTCGTCCGCGGGTTCGCCAAACTGCTGGAGCGCGAGGCGACCTTCGAGACGCGGGCACCGCTGCCGCCCGAACGCGCTCGACGTGCCGCTTTCGAGGCAGCCGAGAGCGTCGGCGTCGTCACCGAGAGCGATCGCGAGCGCGCGCTCGCACGGGCAGCCGATCGTCTCGCGGTCGATCCGCCCGACGTCGAAGCGTCGCTGTATGCGGATCTGGACGACAGACAGGTCCTGACCGACGTCGCCGCGCGGTACGACCCCGACTCGCTGTGTCGTCAGTACGACCTCTCGCTCGCCCAGACCGCGCTGTTCGACGCCACGGCGGTCCGGATCACGAGTGACGATCCCAAGTCCGTGATATCGGCGGTCAAGCGCCTGCGACTCATGTACGAGATCGAGCGAACCGGTGACGGCCGGGAGATCGTCGTGACCGGACCGACCGCACTCTTCCGGCGGACGCGCCGCTACGGCACTCGCTTCGCCCGCCTGCTTCGTAGCGTCGCGAAAGCCACCGAGTGGCGCCTCGTCGCGACGATCGACGACGACGGCACCGACCGCCAGCTCGTTCTCACGGAAGCCGACGTCACCGTTCCGGACCACGAGCCAGTCACGGCGGTCACCTTCGACAGCGGCGTCGAGGCCGACTTCGCGGCCAGATTCGAGGCACTCGATCTCGACTGGGTTCTCGTTCGCGAGCCCGAGCCGCTCGCTGCGGGCGCACACGTCGTCATTCCGGATTTCGCCTTCGATTACCGGTACGCCGATTTCCGGGTATACTTCGAGATCATGGGCTTCTGGACGCCCGAATACGTCGCGAAGAAGCTCGACCGCCTGGGGGACCTGGAGGACGTCGAGTTGCTGGTGGCCGTCGACGAATCGCTCGGCGTCGGCGAGGTCGACGACGTCGACCAGTTGACCGAAACCGGTGACGCGAGCGCGGAGGTCGAGGCGCGCGACCACCGTGCGATCCCCTACTCGGGCACAGTCCGGGTGAAGGACGTCCGGGACGCACTGCGGCGCTACGAGGACGAGCTGGTCGCCGAGAGTGCGGCCGACCTCCCCGCGGAACTCGTCCCTGACGAAGACGTGACGACGCTTGCTGCGGTGGCAGCCGACTACGGCGTCAGCGAAGACGCAATCGAGGACGAGCCCTTCCCCGAGCACGAGCTGGTCGGCCGGACGCTGGTCCGTCCCGGTGTGCTGGAGTCGCTCGCCGGGGAGATCGAGGCCGGGATGGATCTCGCCGCGGTGGAAACGGTCCTCAAGGAACACGGAATCGACGACACCAGTGCGGTCCTCTCGCGGCTCGGCTATCGCGTCGAATGGGACGGGCTGGCGGGGGGAACGATCCGGAGCCGCTAGAGCACCGAGAGCGTCCCGAATCCGATCGCCAGCGCGAGGAGAAACGAGCCGGCCCAGGCGCCGAGCGTGCGGCCGATCTTCGACCGACTGACGCCGTCACCGCCAGCGACGGCCGCGCCGCTGCCGATGATCGCCGTCACGATGGCCTGGTTGAACGAGATCGGGACGCCCAGCGCGACGGCGGTTTGTGCGAACAGGAACGTCGGCAGGAGTGCGGAAATCGACCGGCGTGGCCCCAGCGAGGCGTAGTCCTGTGCGAGGGACTTGATCATCCGCGGCGCGCCGGTCCAGGAGCCGACGAGCATGCCAACGGCACCGCCGACGAGCACCGCGAACAGCGAGACGTCGGCGGTCTCGAGCAGCGGGACGAGGGGACCGACTGCCAGCCCGACCTGGCTGCCGCCGGCCGAGAAGGCCACGAGCGATCCCAGGACGAGCAGGTATCGCCGGAGGCCACGCTGCTGGTCGGCTCCGATCCAGGCGCGAACGACTAGCGCCGACGCGAGCGCGAACAGCACGACGACGGTCACCTCGACTGCGACGCCGCCGATCGAACTATCGACGGGACCGAAGGCTGCCGCCGCCGCGGCGATCGAGCGGCTCGTCGCGCCCGGGCCAAGCACGGCGAACCCGATCAGCGACACTGCCGCGCCGGTCAGCGCGGCGAGAGCCGGGATAGACCACCGTTCGGGCACCTCTTCGCGGGGGAGCAGGCTCGCGAGCCCGTACGCGAGCCCGGCGTTGACGACCGGCGCGACCGTCCACATCAGGCCGATCTCGGTGTATTTCGACCACGCGGGGAGCCCGCCCAGCGCGAGTCCGGCACCGACGATCGCGCCCGTGACGGTAAACGCAGTCGCGATGGGATAGCCCGTCGCGATGCCGACGGCCATCAGCCCCGCAGCCGTGACGAGCGCGAGGATGACCGCCTCGGGCGTGAGCGTCACCCCGCGGATCAGTCCGGACCCGACCGCCTCAGTGACGTTCCCGCCCTGCAGGACTGCACCCAGG
The DNA here is from genome assembly GCF_025517535.1 of Halapricum hydrolyticum. NCBI lineage: Archaea > Methanobacteriati > Methanobacteriota > Halobacteria > Halobacteriales > Haloarculaceae > Halapricum > Halapricum hydrolyticum. The sequence goes on along the minus strand of NZ_JAOPKC010000022.1, from coordinate 20,967 downwards.
AACCCGAGAATACCGACGACGAAGGCGGCCTGCATCGTCGAGATGGCGTTGGCACCGACTGCGGGGGCGAACGGGGTCGCGCCGCTGGAGCCCGCGCCGATGACCCACGCCATGAACAGACTCGCACCGCCGGCAAGCAAGAAGAGTCCGAGTGTCGCGAGATCCATAGAGAGAAAAGCGCGCTTAGTCGCTGGTCATCGAGCCCTGGCTCGCGGCACAGTTGTTGGGCCCGAGTTCCAGGGTGAACGCTTCCTCTTCGTCGGTCTCGCGCTGACCGAGGTTGGTTGCGATGATGTCCTCGTAGTTAGCGGGGCGGGGCGGCATGTCCTCGAGGACGGTCTCGACGAACTCCGCCTCGTCGTAAGTGAGCGGATCCATCTCCTCGCGGAGGTCGCCCAGCGGCGCGGTGTAGGTGCCGTCGGCTGCCGGCTCGGCCGCGTCGCTCGTGTGCGCGCCACCGACGATCACGTCGTCGGGCAGTTCGAGGACCCGCTCCTGGAGGGTTTCGTAGAGCTGGCGAGCCGCGTCGGGGGCACCGTCGTCGCCTTCCTCGAGGTCGGGCCGGGCGACGCTCTCGACGAACAGCCCGTCGCCGGTTGCCAGGAAGCTCTCGCCGACCAGATACGAGGTCATCCCGGACGTGTGACCGGGCGTGTACAGCGTTTCGATGGTCACCTCGCCGACTTCGAAGGTGTCGCCGTCCGCGGCCGTCTGGAGTTCGTCGGCGTAGGTGACGCCGCGATCGACGGCCTCCTCGGGGATGACGCCGGTGACGCCTTCCTCGTCGAGCGCGCGCACGCCGCTGACGTGATCGGCGTGGATGTGCGTGTCGAAGGCGTAAGTCAATTCGACGCCCAGATCGGCGGCGTCGTCGAGATAGCGGTCGGTAAACGCCTGGAGCGGGTCGATCACGGCGGCCTCGTCGTCGTCGTAGACCATGTAGCCGAGACAGCCGCTGGAGGGACGCTGGTACTGCACCAGCGTGCCCGGCCCGTCGTAGTTCTCGACTTCGACGGACTCGTAGATGCTTGCCCAGCCGTTCATCCCGTCTTCGAGGTGGACGACCTCGCGGCCTTCCTCGGCGAGCGTCCCGGCGACGTACTCGCTGGCACCGCCTTTCGCACACAGCACGACCACCGGTTCGCCGACCGGCACGTCTTCGAGCAGTTCCTCGTCGACGCCGTCGAGGAACTCGAAGTACGGCACGTTCTCGATCTCGACGGACTCGCCCTCGATGTGCCACTCCTCGAAGTCCCCGCTCGCGCGGGTGTCGAGGATCGTGACCTCCTTGCCGTCCTCGATGCGACGGCGAAGTTCCTCGGGGGTGATCGCGTCGACCGGTTCTTCTGGTGTGGGGAAATCGTCTGCGTCCATCGTACTCGTCACCGAGTATTGGCGGGACGAATAAAAGAGTTTTGTATGGTAATCACAATTCTAAACTATCACAACGTCTACTATTCTGGATCTGTCAGAGCATTCATATCGGCCCAAGCATAAAAATACCCCAATATTTCGGGACTGCTGTTTTCTAAGTACGTGCCAGGGCCGGTATGATCGATATAACTTATGCGAAACCATGCGTAGGGTAGGTGGATATAGTATTGTGTATTCAACCCAAAACCGTTAAGGCCTGTCGACGGATATTGCCACGCGAGCAGCGAACTATGACGCACACTCGGAACGCAAAGGTGACAGACGATGTTCGGAATTGAGACGCTCGAGGGTCCGGTGGGCGCAGCCGTGCTCATCGGAATCGTCCTGCTCGAGGCGATCGTCCTGTACGTGGGCTACGGGGCGCTCGAACAGCTACTCGGCCCGCGCATTGCCCGCCTGTTGCGGGGTGACTGACGATGGAGTTGTTCGGTGTCGCCGTGAGTCTGCTCGGAATGTTCGTCGGTTTCGGCGTGCTGATCGGGCTGTTGTTCGGCTTTTTCGGCATGGGCGGTTCCTTCCTCGTCACGCCCGCGCTGCTGGTGATGGGCTATCCGACTGACGTGGCGGTCGCTTCGGGGCTGGCGTTCGTCTTCGGAACCTCGGTGATCGCGACGCTGAAACACCGCGACCTGGGGCAGGTCGACTACAAGCTCGGCGTCCTCATGATCGCGGGGACGACAGCCGGGATCGAGGTCGGGCGGATCGGCTTGCACTTCATGCAGGATCTGGGCGTCGCGAACACGTTCGTCAGCGTCACCTACGTCCTGTTGCTTGGCGGGATCGGCGCGTTCGTCACCCGGAACGCCCTCACTGGCGGCGGTGGCGGACTCAGCCACGACGCCGAGGCCGACGATCACGACGAGGACGAACTGCCCGAGATCGCACAGACGATCCAGTCCTACGAGGTCCCGCCGATGATGTCGCTGCGCGGGGGCGTGACGGTCTCGCTGTGGATGATCCTGCTCGTGGCCTTTGCCACCGGTCTGCTGTCGGGACTGCTGGGCGTCGGTGGCGGGTTCATCCGCATGCCCGCGCTGTTCTATCTGGTCGGCGTCCCCGTGCCCGTCGCGGTCGGGACTGATCTGTTCGAGATCGTCTTCTCCGGCGGGATCGGCAGCTTCCTGTATGCGATGGACGGTGCGGTCGATCTGACGATCGTCGTCCCACTGCTTGCCGGGAGTGCCTTCGGTGCGCGACTCGGTGCCGCGGCGACCAGCATCGTCGACGAGGACGAGATCAAGGTCTACTTCGGCGTCATGCTGTTGCTCGGTGCCATCGCGGTCGCCGTGCGGGAGATCGGCGGCGCGGTCGAGATGCCGATCCTGGACGTGGTGAGCCTGCTCATCATCGTCGGGGCCGCGGCGCTGGTCAGCGGGGCCGTCGTGGTCAGCTCGATCCGGGAACTCCGTAGCGAGGGGCAGGCGACGCCCCAGCCGGCCGACTGATCGCGACCACTGTCGGTCTGTTCATTCGACTCACCGTGTTCGGGGCGTTTTTGCCAAAAATCAGGGCAGCTCGCGGTGTCGCTGCAGCGTCGTCTCCAGGTCGGCTTCGAGCACGGCCAGCGAGAAGCCGTCGACTCGCGCCAGCTCGGTCGCGTGTTCCCAGACGTCGTCTCGATCGATCCCCTGCAAGACGACGACGTTGGGGGTCGGATTGACTACGCGCATCGCCACCAGCGGTGACTCGCCGCGCGTGACGCCCGAGAACACGAGCGCGCGGTTCGCGCTCTGACCGTACAGCCGATAGAATTCCTCGCTGGAGAGTCGCGTGATCGCCGCGATGCTGTCGATGATCGTGTGTCCTGCGATCGTGTTCTCGCGGCCACGAACGAGTTCCGCCGCGCCGATCGCATCGTAATAGCGATCGAGATCGATCGTCGCCGGGTATTCTTTGAGTTCGTGGACGACCTCGCGGTCGAATCCGGCGCTGAGCACGCGGGCGTGCTGGCGGATCCGGCTCCCGCCGCGCCGCTCGTCGACGACGAGCAGCGCCTCGACGAGCCGGCCGATGATGTCGCTCCCCGGATTGGTCCGTCGACCGCTCTCGTAATCGGAGATCACTGACGAGGAGATATCGAGCTGGTCGGCCAGCTCCGTCTGGCTGACCCCGAAATCGGTGCGCCACTTTCGAAGTGTCGCACCGGTGTCTTCGCTGAGCGCGATCTCGCCAGCGATCCGCTCGGCCAGCCGCTGGCGCGCGTTCGCGTCGACGTCCATACGCTGGGTTCGAGCTACTCCTGAATAAGGGTTGTCGAACCGAGCCTCGACGACCGTCGAACCTCGAATCCCTTTGTCAACGAGGCACAAGGAATATACCTCGCGAGACCCGTGTGGCAAGGACAATGCGACAGCTGACGTTCGCGGGGGTCGATCCCGGTGAGACGAGGACGCGACCGGAAGCGCGTGAGGGCTGAGACGTGTCCGGAGACACGATCCCGACGCTCGACCGGCGGACGGTACTGGGGGGTGTTGCCAGTGCCGGGATCGCTTCGATCGCGGGCTGTTCGCTGCTGGAGTCGGATGCGGACGGGCCGTCAACGGAGGTCGACGGCGAGCGGGCGCGCTCGCTCGCCGAGGAGTTCGCACCGACGATCTACTTCGACCGAAACGAGCGGTGGTTCCCGACGGATCCGCGGGCCTACGAGAGCGAGCGAGACGGGCGGACAGTCGTCGGCGGGTTCGACGCCTTCGAAGGGTACGTACAGGACGGAACGGACGACGATCCACCGGACCCGGCGGTGTTCTACCACGCCATCGAGTACGAGGAGTCGCCGCTGGCAGTCGTCCAGTACTGGATGTACTCGGCCTTCGACCAGTTCACCACGAACTTCCACTGGCACGACTGGGAACTCCTGCAGGTGTTCGTCGATACCGACACCGGCGAGCCCCAGCTGTACGTCGCCAGCTCCCACTCGCGGTCGGTCCCGAACAACGAGTTCCTCGATCCGGACACCCGGCCACGGGTCCTGTCCGAGCTGGGTTCACACTCCAGCGGGCTCTCAGTAAACGAGGACGAACAGCACTTCCAGCGGTTCCCCCTCGGGGACGACATCGCGGACGTCACTAACAGCGTCATCGAGAAGCTCGAAGACGTCGCGACGATCCCGTTTGCGTACGGACTGCCGCGGGACGAAGGGTTCGCGCTGCCGTACGTGGTGCCGGAACTCGACGGTGCACCCGTCTACGAACACGAACGTCTCCCCAACGTCGAGCCATCGGATCTCGTGAGCGGCGCGCTGACAGTCCGGTCGTTCGAGGACCTCCAGTCCCCGCCGAGTGACCTTCCGCGTCGGGAGACCGGCTTGCGGTTCGAGTACCAGGGCCGGGAGTCAGAGACCGCCGACGTGGACTACGACCTCCGTCCGAGCGCGGACCTCGAGCACATCGCGGCGTTCACCGGTCCGCAGTTGAGCTTCGAGTTCGCGATCCCGGACTTTGCCGAGGATGCGATCGCGGGCCACATCACGACGACCGGCGTCCCCTGGGACGGTTCGCGGTACGACGACCCCGCGAGCGACATCAGCGAATCGAGACACCGGCAGGCACTGTCCGACCGATACGACGCTATCGGTGCCCCATCGGAAGTCGACCAGGTGATCGCGAGAGTGACGAACGCCGTCTCTTCGGAGGAGGCGCCCGACGGTGAGGGGCTCGTGACGGTCGATTCGCCGCTGGAGGTGTTCGCGCTCTTCGAGAGCGAGCCCGAAGCCGTCCCGACCTTTCGGGGGATCGTCGCACTCCAGGGCGTCCCGGACGGCGACCACACCCTGACGGTCAACGGTGCCGGCGTCGCACCACACAGCGAGTCCGTCACTGTCTCTGGCGACGGTGAAACGACGATCGCCGGCGTGGACGGCGAAATCCCGCTGGTCGCACGCGAGAACGCGACGAAGCTGGAGGTCGATCCCGACGGAACCGACCGGGACCTCACGGCGCTCGCCGTCGAGGACGATTTCGCCGGAAAGCTCTACGGCGCGCCGCTGTCCGGCCCCGACGCCGTCTACGTCCACCGCGGCGGTGCCTTCACGACGGAAGTCCGCGACGCCGACGACGAGGTCGGAGCGTTCCGGGTCAATCCTGACCAGGAGGATCGCGTCCGGATCGAACGACCCGACACAGGTACGAGGCCGCTGGCCCGGTACGTCGCCGACGTCGCTGAAGAGACGCGAGCCCAGGTGGCCGCCCTGGAGAACGAACCAGGGGAGGGGAGCGGCTCCGAGAACGCCGTTACGGGGCTGGCGACGGCACTGGGTGCCGTCGCCGAGGCCGCCGACAGGGCGGCCGAACGCGCTGCTGCCGGTGACCGTTCCGGCGCGCAGCAGCGGCTCGACGCTGTCGCGACTCGTCTGGAGCGTGTCCGCGCACGGCTGTCCGAAGCCAGAGATGACCTGCCCTCGGAGGTCGCCCGCGCGGTCGACAGGCGACTCGAGCAGACGGACAGGCGGTCCGCGCAGGCGCGCCAGGCGAAAAAACTCTGACCGTGCAGGCGACCGTTCCGGGCCCGAGAGGAGTGGCGTCTCGCACGCAAACAGGGTGTTTTTCATATAGAAAAACGCGCACAGAACGTTTAATTCCTCCAAAATCGGCCAAAATGGGTTACAGCGAGTTCCCGGTTTATCCATCCCCGAGTGGTACGAACGGTCGCTATGCGAGACGCGACAGACGAGACGTCGACGTATCGGCGCGAGTATCTCAAGGCGGCAGGCGCAGTCGGACTGGCCGGTGCGATCGGACTGGCCGGCTGTTCGGAGAACGCGAGCGCAGCGACGGGAACGCTCGCGACGGCCGTCAAGGACGCGCCCGGGGACATCGAGGATTTCGAGACCTGCGTCGTCACCGTCGAAGGGGTCTGGCTCAAACCCGGCGAGGCCGATGAGACGACCGACCCGGAAACCGACACGGAAGCTACTGACGAGACGACGACCGACGTCGAGGAGACGGCAGACGAAACGACTGACACGGAGGCCGCTGGCGAAACCACGACCGACGCCGCGGAGACGGAAGACGAGACGACCGACGAGGAGGTCACCGAGCAGACCGAGGAAGACGTCGACGAGAGCGACCGTCGGGAGTACTACGAGTTCGAGCAACCCCAGGAGGCCGATCTCGTCCAGCTCCAGGACGGCAACTCGAAGCTGGTCGACGAGCGTGAGGTGCCCGTCGGGACCTACCAGTTCCTCCAGCTCGACGTGTCGAACGTCGAGGCCACGCTGGTCGACGGCGGCGACGCGGAGATCGACACGCCCGGGAACGCACCCCTGCAGTTCAAACACGCGTTCGACGTTCGCGAGGACCAGCGCACGGTCTTCACCGCCGACTTCACGCCCGTCAAGCGCGGGCGGACGAACCGATACCTGCTCCAGCCGGTCGCGAAGGGGACCGACGTCACCTACGAGAGTGCGACGACGAGCGAGCCAGCGACGGACACCACGACGGACAACATGACGGACGAACCAGCTACCAACGAAACTGCGTAGCGACTGACAGACGGACGGAACAGATTTACGCCGCAGTGCCGCTAGCTGGCGTATGGCTTCGACGGTCGTCCACGCGGCGCTCGCGGGTCTGATCGCCGTCGCGCTGTTGCGGGACGCCTTCAGCGTCCGATCGCTCGCTGTCGTCGTCGGGGCAGTGGTGTTCATCGACCTGGATGTGTTCGTCGGGTTATGGATCGCTGGCGCGCACCGTGCAGCATTTCACACGTTACTATTCCCGCTCTTGCTGTCCGGGCTGGTGCTCTACGAGACGCGCGCTCGCGATCGATCGTGGCTTCGAGAGCGGTTCGGCGCCGGCGGCGTTCGAACTGCCTGGGTAGGAATCGTCGCCGTGGTCTTCGCCGGGATCGGACCGGATCTGTTCACCAACGGCGTCAACCTGCTGTACCCGCTGCACGATCAATTCTACCAGTTTACCGGCCACGTCAGACTCTCGACGAAAGAGGGACTGGTTCAGACGTTCGTGGATCTGTCACCCACCGAGCCATCCGACGGTACCGGCCAGGTCGCCGTCGGCTCGACCGAGGAGGTTGGCGACCGCTACTGGACCGGCGTCGATCCACAGCCGTCTGAGAGTGGAACCGACTCGACTGCCGTCGAGCGCGTCTTCCCGATCGTCGAATCGGGCGAGCAGCTCTTGCTCGTGCTCACGAGCGCGTTCGTCGTCGGATCGCGGCTCCTCGAGGAGCGGCGGGCCTGATCACTCACTGACGGCGTCCCGGTATTCGGCCTGCGAGACCGAGTACCGGACGACGTCGACCGGTTCCTCGTAGCGGTTGCCGTTGCGGATCGTCCCCTCCTTGCGCCCGCCGAACCGTTCGACGTATCGCTCGATCGCCCGCCGGGAGTTGTCGTTGTCGACGTGGTGGGTGACGGCGACGATCTCCAGATCCAGATCCTCGAAGGCCAGTTCGAACAGGGTTCCGGCACGCTCGCCCGAATACCCCCTGCCCCAGAAGCGCTTCCGGAACCAGACACCGAGGGTCGCGATCTGGCGATCCCAGTCGGGGATCAGACCCGCGCAGCCGGCGATCTCGCCGGCTCCGTCCTCTCCCTCGCGTGGCCTGACGACGAACTGTGCGGACTCGCGCTCGTCCCAGGCCCGGCGGGCGTCGGTGAGGAACTCGTGAGTCTCTTTCGGGCTCGCGTGGGGGCTCCAGGACAGGTAGCGAGTGATCTCGTCGATATGCGGGGCGCTCGGATTGACGTGCTCGTACAGCGCCAGCGTATCGACCGTGTCCGGACCGAGACGTTCGAGCCGGAGTCGATCCGTCTCGATGGTTTCGGAGAACATACTCACGCTGACCGGCGAGCCCGGAATAAGTATTTGGTCAGTGTGGGTGTTCTTCGCATGGGATCGGGTCGGGAGGGCCGACACATTCAACTTGCACTCGTGCCGAGAGCCACTGTGACCAGAGCAGCCGTGCAAGCTGGATTCGAGCGGTTCGTCGGCGACGCCATGGACGCGTCCCTCGAGCATTTCGACGTGGCACGTGCACTGAGACGGGGTGTCGATGGACCGGGCGGTTCCGTCGTCGACCGCTTGCTCGGAGACACGCGAGCCGTACGTCGTCGTGTCGTCGAGCCCCGGCTGCAGCGGTATCGACGGCAAGTACTCGCACAGTTCGATGTCATCCTCAAGTACGCCGACAGCGACGATGGAATCGACGCCTTTCGAGACGAGATCCTCGATCACGACATCTTCGCACAATCGATCAGCCCCGACGTGCCGCCCGCGCGTCGCCGGGAGATCCGCGAGCGGCTGCTCGAACGACACCGGGCGCTCGGCGACGCGGCTGCCCCGCTGCTCGACGCGCCCGAAGACGATTTCTGGGCGGCTGCACAGGCGACGCTCGACCGGACGGAAGCGAAGCGACTCGTCGAAGAGCAGTTCGTCCTCACGCGGCCGGTGCGCGAATACACTGACGACCTCGCGATTTCGACGACGATCGATCCGGGCGAGGTGCTCGGCGGACTCGGCCGCGTGCTCGGCGGGCGGCTCCCGTCGATCGAGGTGACCTACACCGAGGAAGCGATCCGGGCGCTCCGGCGGGCCGAACGCGAGGTCGTCGCCGACGCGACCGCCGAGATCGACCGCCGGTTCGACGCGTCCGAAAACCCTTGACGATTCGGCTCCTACGAAACCTGTGTCACAGCAGAACGTGCTCGGAACGCCGCTACAGACGTGCAGTACCGATCCCACGACCGGCTATCTCCGCGACGGCAACTGTACGGCACTCCAGCGCGACCCGGGTCGCCACGAAGTCTGTGCAGTGGTCACCGAGGAGTTTCTCCAGTTCAGCAAGCGCCAGGGCAACGACCTGATCACGCCGCGTCCGGATCTCGACTTTCCGGGGCTGGAGCCCGGTGATCACTGGTGTCTCTGTCTCCCGCGGTGGGAGGAGGCGCGCGAGGCCGGCGTCGCGCCGCCGATCGTGCTGGATGCGACGAACGAAGCCGTGCTGGACAGCCTCGACGTCGAGACGCTACGGGAGTACGCCCACGACTCGGCGTGACTGACGGCTGACTCTCTTCGCGCCCACTGACGCTACTGATGGCTCTTCTGTTCCCTACCTTTCATTATCGGTGCGCGCGAACCGGCGTGCATGGAGTTCACGACAACTGAAACGGTTCCCGGTCGGGAGATCGACGAGTCGCTCGGCATCGCTCGCGGAAACACGGTCAAGGCTCGTAACGTCGGTCGAGACATCACGCAGAGCATTCGCAACATCACCGGCGGGGAGCTGAAAGCCTACTCGGAACTGTTGACCGACGCCCGTGACGAGGCACTCGAACGGATGAAGGCCGACGCGGAGTCGATGGACGCCGACGCCGTGGTCAACGTCCGTCTGGAGAGTTCCGAGATCGCCAACGGCGGCTCGGAAGTCATCGCTTACGGGACAGCTGTCTCTCTGAAGTGAGGGCCGTATCGCGTCGCGGTGAGATCGCTTCGCTGGGCGTACGCTGGCGACGCCGCGAGGCTTTTTCCCTCCCCCAACAGCCGTCGTCACAGGCCCAGCTCGTCCAACGTCTCGCGGAGGTCGTCGAGGCGGTCGCGCCCGAAAAAGCGGACGTTCTCCAGGGTGTGAAACGCGTCGTAAACGGACCGCCGCCGTTCGAATCCCGCGTCGATTCCGCGACACTCCCGATAGCGCTCGAAGAACGACTCGCCGAACGAATTCGCCGCGTAGGCCAGCTCGAGCTCGTCGTGTCCGTAGTAGATCGCCGGGTCGAGTACTGCCTGGAGAGACTCTTCTGCGACGACCAGATTCCCAGGCCAGAAGTCACCGTGGATCAGCGCCGGTGCGTCCGGTTCGACGAGCCACTCGCCGAGCCGATCCGCGAGCGTCCGGACCCTCGTTAGCGTCTCCTCGGGGAGTACCCCTTCGGCATGTGCCCGCTCGGCGAACGGACGGAGGCGACACTCGCGGAAGAATTCGACCCACGAATCTGTCCACGGGTTAGGCTGCGAGAAGGGACCGGAGATCGTCTCGAAGGGGAAGCCGTACGCGTCGGCCGAGCACTCATGCAGTGCCGCGACGCGCTCGGCGACGTCCCGCTCGGTCGCTGCCGTCCATCTGTCGTCGCCATCGACGTATTCCATCACGAGCAGGTCGTCGGTCGCGACGTGTACCGCCGGGACCGGTAGCGACGACTCCCGGTCGAGGTATTCGAGCATCCGGCCCTCCAGTGACAGTGGCGTGTCGCCGACCTTCGCGGCGAGGGTTCGACAGTCAGCGGTTTCGACACGATAGACGCTTCCGACGTATCCACCGGACAACTCTCCGACGTCCGTGATCCTCGTGTCGAGGATCGCGTCAAGGCTGGCCCGCGCGTCGTCGTCCATGGATGCCGGTACCGGCGTGGGACCAATCAGACTTGTGCAGTGGTCTGGAGTACCGTGACCGATCGGAAGCGTTCACATCACCGCCGGTATTACCGGCGAATCGATTGATTGCTACGATACTCCCCGTGAATCGCGCTGCTGGGCCCTGTCGTTCTCGCTGCGATATCGATCGTGGAAAGCGGCGCGAAACAGTTGCTACTCTTCGGCGTCTTCGAGTTCGTCGACGATCTCGTCGGCGTCGACGTCGGCGTCTTCCAGATCCATGTCCTCGACGGCCTGTTCGAGGTCGACATCGACGTCACCGCCGGCGCCGCCCATCATGCCGCCGCACCTTTTTCTCGTTGGGTGGACTCGCTTCGCTCACGGCAGAGCCGTTCGCATTCGCGGTTCTCACGACGTTCGAACCGCGCCGCTCGCCCACCACGCCTCGAAAAAGCTGCACCAAAAAACCGGATCTCGCGGCGAACTGCCGCTCGATCCGGCGCGACCTCTTCGATCCACTGCAGGACGTTCGTCTTACTCTTCGGCGTCTTCGAGTTCGTCGACGATTTCGTCAGCGTCGACGTCGGCGTCTTCCAGATCCATGTCCTCGACGGCCTGTTCGAGGTCGACGTCGACGTCACCGCCGGCGCCGCCCATCATGCCGCCCATGCCGCCCATCATACCGCCAGCGCCGATCTCTTCCTGGACGATGATCCGATCGACGCCGAGCTGCTGGGTGAGTTCCTGGGCGATCTGCTGTTTGCCCATCATCCACTGCTGGTTCATCGTCAGCTGTGGCGTGGCCTCGATGTACATCGTCTCCTCCTCGACCTCGACGGTCTCGGTCTCGGGCTCGGGTTCCTCGTCCTCGTCGAGGTCGTCCTCGTCGGGCTCGACGAGCTGCTCTTCCTCGACGGTCTCGGTCTCGAACCACACGTCGAGTTCCATGTCGAGGAACATCTCGATGAGGCCCTGGGCCTTCTCCTCGCGGTCGTCGATCTCACGGAGGATCTCGTACTCGTATTCGATGTCCTCGCCCGCGAGGGGATGGTTGAAGTCGACTCGCGCGCGGCCGCCGATGATCGTCTCAACGTGGCCGTGCTGGCCGTCGATGTCGACGTGCGCGCCGGGGTAGCGGTCGTCTTCGGGGATCTTGTTGGCGCTGACGGTCCGAACCTCGTCCTCGTCGTATTCGCCGAACGCCTCCTCGGCAGGAACGACGACGGAGCCGCTGTCGCCGACTTCCGCACCGATGATGTCGTCTTCGACGGTCTGGAAGATGTGGCCCTGCCCGAGCACGATCGTCCGCGGACCGAACTCCTGCTCTTCGCCGACGCCCTCTTCTTCGGCGACCTCGGCGTCGGTCGTGTCGACGAGCTGTCCGCCCTCGACGGTGTATGCCGTGTAGTCTAGCTCGATGAAGTCTCCGGTCTGGAGCCCCTCGGTTTCTTCGTCGGCCGTCTCTTCTTCGACGTCTTCGATGTCGGCCTCCTCGGCCTCGGAATCGTCACTCATAGTTTCTCTGTCCGTCGTTGCACTCTTAAGGACAACGTTTCCCGGTCGAGATAGCAGATCTGCGGGGGTGAAACGGGTGCACTGACCTCGTAACCCGCCGCCTAACGCGTCGCTTATGTCTATCCCCGCCGGTTTCGGGGACATGTACGAGGTCGAACTGAAGGTCCGTGCCGATCACGACCGGGTGCGCGAGCGACTCGAAGCGCTCGGTGGTGAACGCGTCGGGAGTCTTCGGCAGGCGGACACGTACTACGACGCACCGCATCGGGACTTCGCGGCGACCGACGAAGCGTTTCGCGTCCGCGAGGAAACTCGCGACGGCGACAGGGAGACCCGGATCACGTACAAGGGACCCAAGGTCGAGGCCGAGTCGAAGACCCGCGAGGAGCTGGAAACGACGGTCGGCGACGGCGAGACTGCCCGTGAACTCTTCGAGTCGCTCGGCTTCGAACCGGTCGCGACCGTCCGCAAGGGCCGCGAGCACTTCACCGTCTCCGGTCTCACCGTCACGCTCGACACGGTCGAGGGTGTCGGCGAGTTCGTCGAAGTCGAAACCGACGTCGAGACGGGCGACGAGGTCGAATCCGCTCGTGAGGCGGCCGTCGAGTTGCTCGCCGACCTCGGACTCGACCCCGACGACCAGATTCGCGTCTCGTATCTCGAACTCCTGCTCGCCGACGAAGCGAGTTCGGATACCCAGCAGTAATCACTCCCTCTCGAAAAGTTTCCGTAAGTTATAGAGCCACGGGTGGCCAAGCCCGAGTAATGAGTCAGCGGAACATCCGGGTGCAGCCGACAGAAGACAGAGCAGTCGAAGATCAGGACGTAGAGATCGTCGAGCGCAAGGGGATCGGCCACCCCGACTCGATCTGTGATGGGGTCGCAGAGAGCGTCTCGCGGGCCCTCGCACAGGAGTACCTCGACCGGTACGGCACGGTACTGCACTACAACACCGACGAGACCCAATTGGTCGCCGGGACGGCCGCGCCGGCGTTTGGCGGCGGCGAAGTGCTCGATCCGATCTATCTGCTCGTGGTCGGGCGCGCAACGAAGACCTACGACGGCCGGCGTTTCCCCGCCGAGTCGATCGCGCTGGAAGCCGCACGGAACTACCTCGACGAGACGTTCCCGAGCCTCGACGTCGGTACGGACGTGATCGTCGACGTCAAGCTCGGGGAAGGGAGCGGAGACCTCCAGGAAGTCTTCGGCGAGGACGGCGCGGTTCCGATGGCAAATGACACCTCGTATGGGGTCGGTCACGCGCCGCTGACCGAGACCGAACAGATCGTGCTGAACACCGAACGGAAGCTCAACGGCCCATACAGCGACGACAACCCGGCCGTCGGACAGGACATCAAGGTCATGGGCAAACGCGAGGGCGACCACATCGACGTCACCGTCGCCGTCGCGGTCATCGACGATTACGTCGAGAACATGAGCGAGTACCGCGAGACGATCGAGGGCGTTCGCGAGTACGTTCGAGACCTCGCGAGCGAGTACACCGACCGCTCGGTCGACGTCCACGTCAACACCGCAGACAACTACGACGAGGGTGCGATCTATCTCACGACCACCGGGACGAGCGCCGAACAGGGCGACGACGGGTCGGTCGGCCGTGGCAACCGCGCGAACGGTCTCATTACCCCGAACCGCCCGATGAGCATGGAAGCCACCTCCGGGAAGAACCCGGTCAACCACATCGGGAAGATCTACAACCTCCTCTCGACGAAGATCGCCCAGTCGGTCGCCGACCGGGTCGAAGGGATTCAGGAAGTCCAGATCCGGCTGCTCAGCCAGATCGGCCAGCCGATCGACAAGCCCCACGTCGCGGACGCGCAACTGGTCACCGACGACGGTGTCTCTGTCGCCGACGTCGAATCCGCGGTCGAGGCGACGATCGACGAGGAACTCGCCAATATCACCGACGTCACCGAAGCCGTCATCGAAGGCGACATCTCGACGTTCTAGGCCCCGTTCTTCGACGCTCCAGACACGATCTCTCGACGCTCCAGCGAAAACGATTTGCTCGTGGGTGGTGCGTGTACGCCCGTGTATCGGCTCCCGGTAGTCCCGAAGCGGGTCCGGTATCTCGCCTTCGGGGTCGCGCTCGCGCTGGTCGTCGCGTTCTCGATCGTGCCCCTCCCGGACTGGGTGACCGACACCGGTCCGTTCGGGTTGTTCCCGATCAGGCAACACCTCCACTTGCTCGCGTACGCCGGTCTCGCGCTCGCTCTCGGCTACGTGTTCGTCGACGCCGACCGTCCGGACTGGCAGCTCCTGGTGCTCGTATTCGTGGTCGCCACCGTCCTCGGACTCGGTCTGGAACTGCTACAGTCGACGCTCGAGCACCGAACTGCCAGCAGCGGGGACGTCCTGATGAACGCGGCCGGCGCGACGGTCGCGGTTTTGCTCTGGCGAGTACTCCTGACACGGACGCGGCCCACGCCGGTCGAGTTTCCCGTCGGTCCCCTGCTGTGACCTGTCCGACGGAGGTCGAAGGCTGTTTATGCGCCAGTGGAATAGCCGCGAGTATGCACCCGCCGGATGCCGGGACCGTCCTTGTCCGCCACGGCGAACTCGGCGTCAAGAGCGACCAGGTCCGCATCAAGATGGAGCGTCAGCTCCAGGACCATATCGACGCCCTGCTCGACGATCGCTCGATCCCCGGGACGGTCCGAACCGAACGCAACCGGCTCTACGTCGAGACCGGACCCGGATACGTCGAAGACGCCACCGACGCGGCGACCGACGCCTTCGGGGTCGTCTCGGCGAGCCCGGCACGCAGAGTCGAGCCCGAACTGGACGCGATACTCGAAGCGATGCGGCGGGCGACCGAACGGTGCTACGACGGCGGCGCGTTCGCGGTTCGCGCTCGCCGGGCGGGTCCAGCGAGCGCCCACGCGTTCTCCAGCACCGATCTCGAACAGGAGGGGGGCGCGGCCGTCAGCGAGACGATCGAGTCGCTGGGCGAGGAGTCGGTCGTCGATCTCGACGACCCCGAGTTCACTGTCTTCGTCGAGTGTCGACCGGAGAAAGCGTTCGTCTTTCTCGAGAAACGCGAGGGTTCGGGCGGCCTCCCGCTGGGGAGTCAGCGCCCGCTGGTCGCCCTGCTGAGCGGCGGCCACGACTCGCCGGTCGCGGCCTGGGAGGGGATGCGTCGCGGGAGTCCAGTTGTGCCGCTGTACGTCGACCTCGGCGAGTTCGGTGGTGCGGACCACCGGACGCGGGCCGTCGCGACGGCGGAGCGACTCGCCGAACTGGCTCCACAATACGACATGCGACTTCGGGTGGCTCCCGCGGGCGAGCTCGTCGCCGATCTGGTGGCGACGGTCGGAGAAACCCGGATGCTCTCGCTTCGCCGGGCGATGCTCGCGATGGCCGAAGCCGTCGCCGACGACCACGACGCTGTCGGGATCGTCACCGGCGAGTCGATCGGGCAGAAATCCAGCCAGACGACTGCGAACCTCGCCGTCACCGACGCAGCGACGGACCTGCCAGTCCATCGGCCACTGGTGACCGACGACAAGACAGACATTCTGGAGCGTGCGCGAGCGCTGGGCACATACGAGGACACGTCGATTCCGGCGGGGTGTGACCGCGTCGCGCCCGAGTACCCCGAGACGAACGCGACCCTCGAGGCTGTCGAGGACGCTGAGCCCGGCGATCTGTTCGAGCGGGCACGATCGATCGCCGACGATCGGACGATTGCAGAGTGATCGTCTGCCAGAACAGTGCGCCGGTCGCGATCGCCGAGCGATCGAACGACGAGCGAAATCGCTTTCCCGCAGGGCGGCCTGGTTCGGGACGATGACGCGGGTCTGCCTGCTCGGCGGGGAGAACGTCAACCTCGAGTACGAACTGCTGAGCCACGAGACCTCCCGCAACGCGCTGGCGACCTACGACCTCCGGGAACCGTACGACAACGCTGTCGCGCTCGAAACTGTGAGCCTCGGCTCGGCAGTCGCGCTGTTGAACGATCTCAACTGGTATCTCGTCCGGTTCGTCTCGGAGGCGCTCGTGCTGGAGCCGAGCGTCTCCGACTCGGAGTGGCTCTCCCGCGACGTCGCGACGGCCGTCCGCGACGACGACCTCGCGCCGGCGGAGACAGATCGCTTTCTGAAGATCTACGGCGTCGTCGAACCCGGCGCGAACGAAGCCGACGAGCAGTCAGATCCGGGCGAAGGGGGAGCGGACATCGAGACCAAGCAGGATCGCCCGCCCCGGCTGGTCGAACCGATGTTCGTCACGCGAACGGGCCCCGATCTGCCCGAGTACGACCTGCGAGACGTCGAGGAGACGGTCGTCGTCCGCGTCACCGAGTCAGAATTCGGCGCCTGATCGCCATCGAATCGAATTGCCGGGCGCTCTCCTGTCGATCACCGGTGCCACTCGTCGATCCGTTCGACGCCCTCGACCGAGAGGATCAGGTCGGATCCGAAGGCACTCGCCGGCGTCTGATATCCTGCCGGCGCGTCGCCTGCGAGCACGCGTTCGACTGTCTCGAGTGCCGCGAGTTTCGTCGTCCGGTAGACGTTCGGCGTCCGCAGGCGCGACACCCGCGTCGCGTCTCTGCTTCTGACTTCTCCCCATAGCGTCGCCGTCGTTTCGGCCCGCGTCTCGGCGTCGGGGCCCTCGACCAGCCGATCGACGAGCCCTGCGAGCAGCGTCTGCACCGGATCGAGCGCGAGGACGGGATCGAGATAGCGCTGGTAGCGGAGCCAGCGCGCCGCTACTGGCGGGACCGCGAGGTAGCACTCGATGTTCGGGACGCCGGTCGTGTGATACGCCGTCGAGACGTCCCCGAGCGGAGCCGTCATCGCCGGCACCGGGCCGTCGCCGAAGTCGATCTCGCGCGTCTCCCAGGCGATCGAGACGGGTTCGAGGCGACCATCCCGACGGACGAGACCGTCCTCGCCGAGTCCTGTGATGGCGGTTTTCAGCGTTCCCGGTGAGAACCCGCCCGCGGGCTGGTACCCGATCGTGAGCGATTCGGCCTCGGGCAGTCGCTCGACCAGGTGTGCGGCCAGACAGTCCGAGGGGACGACGTCGAATCCGACGCCGGGGAGCAGCGTCAGATCCGCCCTCCGGGCGCGGTCGTTGTCCTCTCGGATCGACTCGAATACCTCGATCTCGCCGGTGACGTCGAGATAGTGGCTCCCGCTTTCGAGACAGGCCGCCACGAGCGGTTCGTGGGTGTCGACGAACGGCCCGGCGCAGTTGAGCACGAGGTCGACGTCGTCGAGTCGCTCGGCGAGTGCCGGATCCGACAGCGAGAACACCCGTGACTCACAATCGAGATCGGCAGCGAGCACGTCGACCTTCTCGCGGCTTCGCCCGGCGAGGATCGGATCGAGGCCCCGTTCGACGGCCGCTCGGGCGATCAATTCGCCAGTGTACCCGTACGCGCCGTATAGCAACCACGTCATGGACACGATTCGACTCGACGACTCCTGAAGGTTGTGGCGAGCAGGCGACGGCTCTCCTGAATCGAGGCATTCAAACCCGACGCTTGCGCACGCGAGAGCATGGCGGCCCGGATAGTCGACCTGGAGGCTGTCCCGACCGACGGGACGTTGCTTTTCACGGTCGGACACGACGGCGAGGAGCGCGAAGCGATCCTGACGCGACTCACCGACGGTTCGGTCGTCGCCTGGCGAAACTACTGCCAGCACTGGACCGACGTTCGTCTTGACACGTGTGACGGTGCACCGATGCGCGGTAGTGAAATCACTTGCCGTCGCCACGCTGCCACGTTCGACCGCGAGTCGGGCGAGTGCACATTCGGCCCTTGCGAGGGAGCGTCCCTCAACGAGGTCGGGGTCACCGTCCACGACGGCGCGGTCTACAGGCGGAACAGGCCGAGTACCTCGGGGTCGTACGGAAATCAAAGATTTCCGTGATGACGAGAATCGGAGATTCTCGAACCACTTGACCCCGGAGCAGTTCACCTGACTGACGAGGGATGCACGTTCGCGTATCGTGGCCCGGCAGACGCCCACACAGCCTCCAGTGGGTCGACCTCGCCGGGCGAACGGCTCGGCTTTTGACGGATTCGACAGCGCCGACCCTCCCTCGTACGGATCGCTGTCAGCCCCTTCCGCATCGCCTGCCCGGCCGCTGGCGGTCCGAGCGGTAGGTCGTCATAGCGATCCGTATCACTCGATCGTGAACGCCGGTTCGCTGACGGACTCGCTTTTGCACTCGGGACACCTGCTCGGCCGGTTGATTAGGTCGTCGAACTCGTCGAACCCACACTCCTGGCAGGTCGGTGGCGAGACCAGCAGTTGCTCGTCGGTATCATCGAGCGACCGAGCGATGTGTTCGACGTGATCGAGCGCAACGCTCGTCCGGATATCGAACTCGTTTGCTATCTCGCCGGCTTCCATCGCCATCTCACGCAGCCGGTCGGCAATTTTCTGTCGCGTCGTCCGACTCGCCTCACGCATACTCTTTGTTCACAATGGACAAACATATGTGTTCTCCATCGCTGCCATGCGGCCGGGTCGCCGGGACCGAAATGACTTACATCTTCCCGGGAGACGGGATGGATATGCACGCTGTCGTACTCGCTGGCGGCTATGCGACGCGGCTGTGGCCGATCACGAAGAACCGACCGAAGATGTTCCTCCCGGTCGGCGAGGCGGCTGTCATCGATCGCGTTCTCTCTGATCTCGAATCCGATGACCGGATCGAGGACGTCTACGTCTCGACGAACGAACGGTTCGCCGAGGATTTCGAGACGCACTTGCGCGAGTCCGACTTCGAGAAGCCACGGCTGTCGATCGAGGAGACGACCGCCGAGAACGAGAAGTTCGGCGTCGTCGGCGCGCTCGCCCAGCTGGTCGAGCGGGAAGGGATCGGCGGCGAGGATCTGCTCGTCGCCGCCGGAGACAACCTCATCAGCTTCGACGTCGACGAATTTATCGACAGCTTCGAGGCCTACGGTGCGACGACGATTGCCGCCTACGACGTCGGGAGCCTCGAGAAGGCGACCGAGTACGGCGTCGTCGAACTCGACGGCGACCGCGTCGTGGACTTCCAGGAGAAGCCGGACGATCCGACGAGCACGCTCGTTTCCATCGCCTGTTATGCGTTCCCGTCCGAAGCCATTCGCTTCGAGGAGTACCTCGCGGCGGGCAACAACCCCGACGAACCTGGCTGGTTCGTCCAGTGGCTCGTCGAGGACGACGACGTCTACGCCTATTCGTTCGACGAGGCCTGGTTCGACATCGGAACCCCCGAGAGCTATCTCGAAGCTGTCGCCTGGGAACTCGACGGCGAGAACCGGATCGCCGACGGCGCGACCGTCGAGAACGCCGAGATCGGTTCGAACGTCCACGTCGCCGACGGCGCGGAGATCATCGATTCGACGCTCGAACGCTCGGTGGTCTTCCCCGAGACGACGGTTCGCGATTGTGAACTCCGCGATTCGATCATCGACCGCGACACGCACCTCGCAAACCTCGACCTCGGCGGCGCGCTCATCGGCGCACACACGAAGATTGCGAACGGCGAGTAAAATTCGGGCGCTCATCACCGTCTTCCTGTACTTTCACTTTCACTCCGGGGATGGCTCGCCTTCACTATCTCTCGGCGCGTAACGTTAGGTATGCTGAACGAGCTCACGAGCACGTGCGAACATTGCGACCGCGAACTCGACGACGACCACTGTATGATGGTCTTCGAGACCGACGCGGGCCAGCGGCGTGCCTACGAGTGTGACTGTGGTGCGGTGACGATCACGGTCCACCGGTAGTTTTCGGCTTCGACCGCCGTCTCTCCGTTCGTTTCTCTGCTCGACCGACGGGACGCCTTCCCCGCTATCGCCGGATCGAGAAAGGTATAGGCCAGCCCCCTCGTACAGAGAGTATGTCCGACGGAGCGTGGGTGAGCCTCTTCTCTGGCGGGAAAGATTCTGCATGGGCGCTGTACAGGGCCCTGGAAGCCGGCCATCCCGTCGAGCGGCTGGTGACAGTACATCCGGCGGGCGACTCGTACATGTACCACGTTCCGGCGACGGAGCTGGCCGAGCTGGCTGCCGAAAGCATCGGGATCGAGCTGCTGGCTGTCGAGCCCGACGACTTCGCGGCCGAGACGACAGTCGACGCCGGCGAGCAAGGTGACGCCGAACTCGAGCCGCTGGAAGCGGCGCTCGAACGGCTGGACGAGCGCCTCGATGGCGGGATCGCCGGCGTCACCGCGGGCGCCGTCGAGAGCGAGTATCAGACCAGCCGGATCCAGGCGATGTGTGATCGACTCGGGGCCGAGCTGTTCGCCCCACTCTGGCAGAGGGATCCGGAAGAACTGGCCGAGGCCATGCTGGACGCGGGCTTCGAGATCCGGATCATTCAGGTCGCCGCGTACGGGCTGGACGAGTCCTGGCTCGGCCGACGGCTCAACGCCGACGCGCTGGCGGAACTGCGGGGGCTCAACGACGAGTACGGCGTGCACGTCCTCGGCGAGGGCGGGGAATTCGAGACGCTCGTGACCGATGGCCCGCACATGGACCGACGAATCGAACTCGAATACGACACCGAGTGGGACGGGACGCGCGGGACGATCCGGATCGAGGACGCCTGGCTGGTCTAATCTCGAACTCAGCTTTGCACGTTAGCGTCAGCTGTTGAATGAACGAACAGGTGATCGATTTCTTCCATCAGGTCATCGACGCCACGATCATTATTGTCCCGAA
>NZ_JAOPKC010000021.1:0-48487 GCF_025517535.1 Halapricum hydrolyticum | reverse complement strand
TTCGGGACAATAATGATCGTGGCGTCGATGACCTGATGGAAGAAATCGATCACCTGTTCGTTCATTCAACAGCTGACGCTAACGTGCAAAGCTGAGTAAAAAGGGAAAAGGATGTTCGTTAGTTAGGCCTCGGGACCTTCCCAGGTGCCGAGTGTGCTGGAGCTGTCGCCCGAATCGTCGGTCCAAATGACTTTGACGGTAGCCTGAGAAAGGTCGAGAGTATTACTGCTGCCGAGGGAGCTAAAGCCACCATCATCTAATGTGATCGTCGTACCCGCAGTGAGCTCGTCGCTACCTACATTACTACTAGTTATGAGGTCTGTATCATATGATACACTAGCATAACCACCACCGTCATCACCGTAGGCATCGTTGACTGTCAGCGATGTCTGACTGACAGCGAGCGTGTCACCACTCTCATGAGTGATGTCAAGCGTATCAATGTCGCCACTTGCGTTCGTATAGTCGAAGTTGAGGCTCGCCTGCGGCGTCGTGTTCGTCGTGTCGCCCAGTCCGAGCACGAACGACGCAATGACGGCCGCGAGGATCACCGTGATCGCGACCATCAGGATCACGCCTATCACCGGACTCACTGCGTCGTCGTCCGTGATGAGTTCTTTCAGTTTCATTGTTTATGCGTCAGGGCCTTCCCAAGAGCCGAGTGTGCTGGAGCTGTCTCCAGAAGAATCTTCGTAGACGACGCGAACGGTGTCTCCATTCGCTACCCCAACATTAATTGTATCACCAGCTGATATTTTGTCGCCCGAACTGTACTTCGGACTGTTACTGGAGTCCGTAGCAACTTCAACATCTGAACTATCAGATGAACCTCTGATATACAGCTGGGTGGCTTCAATACTATCCCCGCTTTCATGAGTGATAGTCAGGAGACCATCCGTACCAGTGTTCCCGAATGAATCGGTTGTAGAGGTATCGCCCTGGTCGTAATCAAAGTCAAAACTAGCCTGCGGTGTCGTGTTCGTCGTGTCGCCCAGTCCGAGTACGAACGACGCGATGACAGCCGCGAGGATCACCGTGATCGCGACCATCAGGATCACGCCGATCACTGGACTGACTGCATCGTCGTCCGTGATGAGTTCTTTCAGTTGCATGGTTTGTATCGTTCTGATGCACGCCAGCACGGACACGCGTTCGACGGTGACCGACGACTCGATCTGCCCCGCGTGCCCGACTGCCGTGTCTGCTCGTTTCTGTCTCCGGGTTCCTATATAAACCTTTACTATCGTTCGATTCAACCAGCCTACAATCGGTTGCAGTCGGGCCTTTTTCTCGGCGTGAAAAGACCCCCGCGACGGTTCTCGACGCGGAAAACTGACTGATACTCCCGGAAATCCTGAATTTTATCTCTGATGTCTATGATAGCCCCCCGTGATCGGGGAGTATCAAATGTGAATATAGTGGGGCGGCAGGAGGGTTTCGCGATGCGAATCACAACCCCTACTATCGGGGGCAGACCAGAGTGGGGTATGGAGATCGGAGTCATCGGACTCGGACGGATGGGACGCATCGTGGCGGATCGACTGCTCGCGGACGGCCACAGCGTGGTCGCCTACGACGTCGACCCCGAGACCGTCGCCGCGGCCGCCGAGGACGGCGCTACGCCCGCGGAATCGATCCCGGATCTGGCCGAGCAGCTGTCCTCGCCCAAACGGATCTGGCTGAACGTGCCCGCCGGCGACCCCGTCGACGCCGCGCTGGAGGAACTGGAGCCGTACGTCGACAGCGACGACATCGTCGTCGACGGCGGCAACTCCAACTTCGAGAACTCGATCCGGCGCGGGGAGGAAACCGACGCCACGTATCTCGATTGCGGGACCAGCGGCGGCCCGGCCGGCGCGGAGCTGGGCTTCTCGATGATGATCGGCGGTCCCGAATGGGCCTACGAGGAACTGACGCCGGCGTTCGACGCCGTCGCGACCGGGCCGGAGGGCCACGACCGGATGGGCCCCTCGGGGTCGGGCCACTACGTGAAGATGATCCACAACGGCGTCGAGTACGCGCTGATGCAGGCCTACGGCGAGGGCTTCGAGCTGCTGGCCAACGGCCGCTACGACCTTGATCTGGAGGCCGTCGCTCACACCTGGAACAACGGCTCTGTCATCCGGTCGTGGCTGCTCGAACTCGCCGAGGAGGCGTTCCGCGAGGAGGGCAACGACCTCGGCGATGTCGCCGATTACGTCGCCGGCGGCTCGACCGGCACCTGGACGGTCCAGGAAGCGCTCGAACAGGAGGTACCGGTCCCGCTGATCTATCAGGCGCTTGCCGAGCGGTTCGCCTCGCGAGCGACCGGCGACGGCAAAGGGCGGTTCTCCCGCCGGCTGGCCAACCGACTCCGGTACGGGTTCGGCCGCCACGAGATCGCGCGGAAGTAAACTGGTGAGCGGCCATCAGCGGAGCGGAGGGGGAGCGGGAGATCGCCGGGGGATTTGCCGGTGAACCAACCCCTATAAGACGCTGTTTCATATCGGGGCACATGGTTCAGACAGTGGGCCTCCTGCTCGGCCTGGCGTTGACGCTCGTCGCGGTCGTGCTACACTTCGCGCGCGGGACCGGCTGGCAGGCCGGCGAGGACATCTCCCGCGAGGTGCTCGAACGGCGAGCCGCCACCGTGCCGGAGACGGACTTCCCCGAGCCGTATAACCGCGGCGTCGGTGGCGGCGGCGGCGTGCCGGCCGAAGCGATCGCTGCCGGCGATTCGGAGGGCGAACTCGAGGAGAGCGAGGAAGAGTCCGGGTTCGATCCCGAAGCGATCGAGGAAGTCGAGTACTACGAGATCGAGTTCGCGAAGGAAGGCCAGACGATCGAAGTCGCCAACAACGAGACCATCCTGGAGGCCGGCGAAGATGAGGACTGGGACTTGCCGTACTCCTGTCGACAGGGCCAGTGTCTCTCGTGTGCCGGCCATATCGACGACGGGCCGGCCGAGGAGTTCGTCCGCCACAGCAACAACGACACCCTCTCCGAGGAGGAGATGGACAACGGCTACTGTCTGACGTGCGTGGCCTACCCGACCGCCGAATTTACGATCAAGACTGGCGAACAACCGTAGATCATCCCCGTCCGATCGACGGGCGGTCGTGGTCAGTGCAGTTCACAACCATTATACTCTCGTCGGCGATACTGCTCCGTGAGGGCGCGTAGCTCAGTGGACAGAGTGCTTGGTTCCGGACCAAGTTGTCAGGGGTTCAAATCCCCTCGCGCCCGTCGCATTTTGCTGCGAGCAATTCGCGAGCAGCAAATGCGCCATCGAGGGGATTTGAATCACGCGAGACGAGCACAGCGAGTCTCGCCATCGGGTTCAAATCCCCTCGCGCCCGTATTTTCGCGGCCGTAATCACCCGACAGCAACGGGGTGAGATTGGACGAACGCAAAGGCTTTGCTTTCGTTCGATGGGGGAGCGGCCGAGTGGGTGTCACGGGAATTCGCGTACAGCCAAACTGGTGGCCTTTCAGAAAATCAATCGCTGATTGATACAACACCCTCATACTCTGTCAGGATGCGCGTGCTGGATATAGAAAATGGAGTCAGCACAGATATCGTCGCAACACGAGCACTACAGTGACTATCTTTGAGCCCGGACACGAGCGGTCACTCGACGGCTATGGGAGTGCCGGTGGCTGCGGACTCGTACACCGCATCGAGGACGCGCATGTCGGCCAGTGCATGCTCGCCATCGGGGACGAAATTGGTGTCAGTCAGCAGGTGATGGCCGAAGTACGCGAACTCCTCTTCGAGTTGGTGGACGGGGTCGAATTCAATCTCCGACTCGACACCATCGCGGACGAGTGTGAGTTCACGGGCTTCCCGCTCGTAGAACGCGGGATCGAGGATGAGTTGTCCGTCAGTGCCAGTGATTTCAAGTCGGCTGGCGTGCTGTGCGTTCTGACTCACTGAACAGAGCGCACGAACGTCATCGGGGAATCGCAGCTGGAAGGTGGCGTGTTCGTCGACCTCTTCGAAAGGGTCGTGCGCCGAGCGTGTGTGGCCGTACACTTCCGTCGGGTCAGCGTCAAGGATGAACCGCGTCGTGTTGAGCGGGTAGATGCCGATGTCCATGAGTGCACACCCACCCGAGAGGTCGGGGTCCAAACGCCACTGACCGGTCTCCTCACCCAACTCTCCGAGCATCGTCTGTGACATGGTGCCGTGAATGTGGAGGACATCACCGATGAAGTCCCCGCGGAGGAGTTCTTTGAGACGACGCACTGCGGGGTCGGTCTGCATCCGATATCCCACCATCAGGGGAATATCAGCATCGTCACAGATAGTTACGAGGCGCCTTGCTCGGTCGAGAGATGCCTCCAGTGGTTTCTCACAGAGGAGTGCAGCGCCCTGATCGGCCGCGATTTCGGCATATTCGAGATGGGTCGCGTTCGGCGTCGCGACGTAGACCGCGTCGTACGCCTCGCTGGCCACCCCATTACGGAATTTCTCGGGCGTGAGTCCTATGAGATCGTGCTCGTCCGCGACGGTGGCTACGGCATCTGGGTCGATATCGATTGCGACAGTCGCCTCGGTGAACCCCGAGCGCTCGATGCCCGGAAGTGCCCACTCACGGGTGAACCAGCCTAGGCCGACGACTGCAATCCTGACTGTGTCGCTGACGGCAGTTGGATCGCGGGTCTGCCAGTCTCGGTGGGTGAACTCGTCGAAGTACTCGCCAAGAGAGTGCATGACAACTGGACATCGGCCTAGCACTCAATAACACCCTCGCCTCTGCACGTTCAGAGACTCCCGAAATCCATTGCCGGCAGCATCAGCTGTTACTGCCCTCTACATTGTGTCCCGACTGAAACATTCAGAGACGATTGTGGGGAATTCGCGCCTTCTATCTTGCACAGTCGTAACCGATTTGATCGACTCCTGTCAGTAATGTCGTGACCGAGGCAGAGCGTGTCTCTTGCACTGACAGAGAGAGCAGATTGGTTCATCGCTCTTCTAGCGGGGATTGTGGATATCGCTCCAGAGGGGCGAGCGTCGTCGCTGATCGACAGCGAAGTCTGCTCACAATCCGGTTTTGAGTCCGTTGCCAATACCAGAAAACCGCCCGAAAGCGCGCCATCAGCAATCTCCGTTAAAAGAGCGTCTCGTCGGTGAACTCGTGCCGTCAGGCGGCCGGGGTTCTCAGGCGCTGTCGTTCGGCAGGTAAGCAGGCTGTGTGGGTGGCACGCTGGTAGCTACCGTGAGTCCGGCCCCCAGGACTCACAACCGGTCGGTCAGTAGGGGTCGGGATTCAGGTGGTCCGGAACGACCACGCGCCGCGCGAGGACACCCACCGCGCCGCTCACCATTCCGGTGATCGCATAGACGGGGACGAAACCTACGAACCCTACGAACCCGTAGAGCGGCACCCAGTAGAAGAAAAAGTCCCCGGAGTTGGAGTACCACAACACGAAGAGCGTGACGGCGCCCACGACCGAGAGCGCGATCAAACCGTAGATCCCGGCCCGTAGCCCCGCAACCAGACCGTCGTAGACATTCGTCCCGAGAACGAACCCGGCGACGACGCCACCGACGGCACCACCGGCGTACAGAGCAGTCGTTCCCCAGATCTCGACGCCTCGGAGGAAGAACGCAGAGATGACGTACAACAGGACGACACTCGTTCCGATACCAGTCACCCACCAGCGCTGCCCGACAGCACTCAGTACGAACTCGTGACGGGTGTAGCTCGAACCCATACGAGCGATGCATACGGGAAATTATTATAATTTATGACGCTCTTCTAGCGGGGGTTGTGGATATCGCTTCAGAGGGACGAGCGTCGTCGCTGACCGACAGCGAAGTTTTCTCACAATCCGGTTCTGGGTCCGTCACCGATATCAGGAACCCACCCGAAAGCGCGCCATCAACAATCATTGACCCGGAAGGCCTGTCGTCCGGGGCCGGGTTTTCCGCCGGTAATCGACGTTAGGTTAGAGGATGAATGAGATGATAGCCAGAATGACGAATATGATGACAAGCCATTTGGCGATCTGCATGCTGAGCCCGGCAATCCCCCTCGCACCGAGAATCGCCGCAACGACCGCGAGTACCAAGAACAAAATCGCGAGTTCGATGAATCCCCCTCCAAATTGCAGCGGGACTATCTGTGCTGACGTCGATAGATTCACGGCTGCTTGGCCGAGTATCATACATATGATACGAGATCGGGACAGTAGTTGCTGCTGCATGGTGCATCATACTACCAAAGATTGTGACAGTCCAACGTGCAAAAGTGAGTCTACCAAAACAGTACATCGTTCAACTGTCTCTACCGATCCGTCTCCCCGTCAGTTGCCGAAAGATCGGTGACCGATACGTGCTGTCTATGCAGCGGTGTTTTGTGGTAGGTTCACAGAATTTCGAGGCGGATGCCACGGGGCTTGACTCCGAGGCAGTTGATACTTCAAGCTTTGCAACGGGATTCTCATGGAGTCCCGCTCTAGAAAGGACGGGCGAAGTCCGGATATCGAGGCGATTCGTCTTCGGCACCTTTCCAGGAGTGAGCGGGTTCCCACCCGAGAAGCGATTTCGCCTTGAGAGTCGAGTACGCGGATTCGTCTCCCGACAGATCGCAGTTGTCGGGAAGGTATCCGAAACCAGCCTTGATCGCTTCAGTCGTTTCGACACCGAGGAAATTGTCCGGGCCGAACGCGTTGACAACCTCGTGGCCAGTGATCGTTTGATCGATCGCCTTTCTTACAAGTGAAACAATATCCCGGATGTCGATGTACGACCAGAGGTTGCCGAACCTGTCTGCGCTCTCGAAATCGAACTGCTCTCGGACAGAGGTGATTTCATAGCGGCCGGGATACTGAATCCAGGACGAACGGATCGAAACAGCCGAAACATCGAACGCATTCGTAACCCGTTCAGCGGCTGCTTCACCGGCGAGTTTTGAAGTTTCATATCCGTTCCACGGCTTGACCGGATGGGTTTCGGTTACGGGAAGGGACTCCGGGAGTTCCGGCTCTGGCCAGTGGGTTCCGTACACAGTCTCACTGGATGCCCAGACGACGTCGGCGCCGGTGCGTCCAGCGGCCTCAAGTGTGTGATAGGTACTCAATACGTTGTTCTCGTAGACGTCGCCACCCGCGTGATTCTCTTCGTGTGGAATGTTTCCAAAATGAACGACGGTGGTCGGGTCCGCATCGAGGATTGTCTCGAACGTTGTTCCCTGATCAGTCAGATCAACTGCCTGGAAATCGACCCCAGCTATATCGGTTGACTCCGGAAGTGTCTGATCCATCGCGACTACATCGTAATCGTTTCGGAGATCATCAACGATCCAGCTGCCCGCACCGCCGAGCGCACCGGTCACAACGACTGTGTCTTCCATACTCGCGGTAGGTTCGCATACATAAAAGTCTATACGACATCTGTCCATCGCTTTGCGACTGCGTTGGACACCCAGGGTTTGGTCGATGGTGGTGTCGGATTCCTCTCCGTCCGACCCGTTTGTGCTTCCGACTGGGCTGTCGGAAGCCCTGCATGAGGCCGGAGGCTCCACCTCGAAGCCGCTGAGCAGTTCATCGCTACCGAGTCGGAACCGTGAAGGCGCCAACAGGAGAGTGAAGAACGATGAGCCCTACTGTTCACGAGGTCCGGAACGCGATTCGAGCGGCAACAGGTCGCTTCGAACGGGAGGTCGAGGCGTCGTTCACGAAGGAGGAACTGCAGGCGATTTGTGAGGTGCTTGAGGTCGATGTCGACGAGGCGGGGCGGCCGTCGACAACGCGGATGCGCCGACTGATTCGGGCGCAGGTTGACATCGCGGAGTCACCGGAGACGGCAGACGACTCCACGTTCCGGAAGGCCGACCTCCAGGCGATTGCTGCGGTGATCGGAGCGTCGTTCGAACCGTAGCCGCCAGTCGCCCGATCGGTTTGCCTGCAATGATTCCCGATCCGATGACCTAGATGACCTCCTTCTGACCGGCGCCCTGTGTATCTTGCACGCCTGGCCCGATATGTCAGACTATCGTTATAAGGAGTGTGCAAAAGAAGTGAATAGACTACTCGAGGCGGACAGCAGTCCCGTAAGCGATCACTTCGGATGCACCCTTGGTGATTTCGGACGTTTCCATTCGGACGTTGACGACGGCATCGCCGCCCATCTCGACTGCGTCAGCTTCCATTCGCGCGATCGCCTCGTCGCGGGCCTGAGAGAGCAGCGTCGAGTACGCTTTGAGTTCTCCACCGGCAAGGTTCCTGATACCCTGGGTGATGTCTCGACCCACGTTTCGTGCTTTGACCGTGTTGCCTCGGGCGATTCCGAGAACTTCCACGATTTCATGACCCGGGACCGTTTCGGTCGTGACAGTTGCGACGAGCGACTGGTGAGCGTCAGGAGACTGTATTTCTGTAGCCATGGTACGTATACGTCGTTTGAGAATATAATACTAGCAGCGAGCCGTGTGTACACGCGGCAGTGCGGCGAACGGGCGCTGCCCGATACTGCCGGCTGTAACATTTCAGAATGGTTCGCCACCCCGGGGTGGCGAATATCTGTACGAACGTACAGCAGGCAGTATGAAGAGGGATTCGCTCGGGATACTGAGATCGGTCCAGTGGGTAGGCCGGAAAAGAAAGACGAAGCGCCACCGGTCCAGAAAAGCGTCGAACGGTGACGAACGAGCCCTACTCGATGACGTAAGGCAGCATCATCTCCTGGTCTTCGTGCACCAGGATGTGGCAGTGCCAGACGTAGTATCCGGTGTAATCCTCGAAGGACGGACGGATCGTCACTGCTTCGTCTGGATACACGCTTACTGTGTCCTTGGGCCCGACCTCGTTGGCCGGGATCGGGTACGTCACCCCGGTCAGGTAGTCGCTCACCATCGGGTCCTCCTCCGCTTCGCGGGCGGCTGTGAAGCCAGTCGCGTCGAACCCTTCCCGCTTCACAATGTCGAAGTCCACCAGATGCAGGTGGATCGGATGCGCGTCACCGATCGTGTTGGCGAGCACCACCCACAGATACTCTCTGTGAATTGTGAGGGGGTCATCAGATGTGTATCCGGTCAGCGATGGATCCCGACTGCCGAAACCGAAAGATTATTTACAATTCTGCCAGACGTGGCTGGTAGGGACACTGTAGATGAACATATCGATAGGTCCGCGCGACGCACGGTACGTCGTCCCTCCACTTCTCGCGTCCGGCATCGCAAGCATGGCGTCGAAGGTGACGCCGCATGCACTCCAGACGTCGGTGGTTCACGGGCTCGAGGGCGGCCTCGTCTCGCTGTTCCAGCCGGTTTCGAACCCGGCCCTCACGGCGTTTTTCGTCCTGATCTACGTCGGGCTCTATCCGTTGCTGTTGGGGCTGACGTACGTCGGCCTCAAGCGCGAGCGGGGGAAACGACACGTCGACTATGCGTTCACGTACACCGCTGTCGTCCTGGCAGCGACACCGTTGTTCTATTTCGCGCCCGTCGGCGTCACCGGCTACACCGTCGAGGGTGTCGAACCGTTGCTCTACGAGGGGAGCGGCATCGTCAGTTCGCTCGTGACGAGCATCGATACGCTTCAGAAAGCGATGCCGAGTCTACACCTCGCACTGGCTGCGACGGCGTCGCTACACGCCCCGCGGGGCTACGAATTCCTCAGCTGGAGTGCCACCAGCCTCATCGCGCTCTCGACGCTCTATCTCGGCATCCACTGGGTGAGCGACCTGATCGTCGGCGCCACTATCGCCTACGGCTGTTACGTCGTCTTCCCGATCGTGCAGTCTCACGTCGAAGACAGCCAGGAGCCCGCCCCGGTCGACGGCGTCCACGGCGACTGACGGTTCCGTACGGGCAGTCTGTTGATATCGCTGGGCCGCGAAGGTCTGGTATGGAACGGATCACGAAGGCAGTGCTCGTCGGTGCCAGCGCGCTCCTCGTCGGGTGGATCGGGTGGGGGATCTACTCGACTCGGTCGGTGAAATCGGTGCCGTACGAGCGGGTCCGACAGATCGGAGACGTCGAACTCAGGCGTTATCCCCGGACCGTCCTCGTCGAGACGACGGCGGACGACCAGCGGACAGCCTTTCGACGGCTCTTCCGGTATATCTCGGGAGCCAACGACGGCGACGAGTCGATTTCGATGACCGCTCCGGTCGAAACGCAGGGCGGGACGTCGATTTCGATGACTGCACCGGTTCGGTCGGAGACGGCCGAGAGCGAGGCTGACGCGGTACGAATGGCGTTCTATCTGCCCGCCGAGTACGATCCCGACACGGCACCCGAGCCGACGGATCCCGGCGTCGAACTCGTCGTCGAACCGGAACAGACGAT
The DNA here is from genome assembly GCF_025517535.1 of Halapricum hydrolyticum. Classification (NCBI taxonomy): domain Archaea; kingdom Methanobacteriati; phylum Methanobacteriota; class Halobacteria; order Halobacteriales; family Haloarculaceae; genus Halapricum; species Halapricum hydrolyticum. Next base: position 38,207 of record NZ_JAOPKC010000021.1, on the reverse strand, counting down.
CGCAGTAACCCGGTTTTCGTGGTACGCGCCGGAGTGGCAGGTCGAGCGCCAGTCGCGAACACTGCTTGCGGCGCTCGAGAGCGACGGGATTGAACCACTCGGCGAGCCCACCCTCCTTCGATACAACGACCCGTGGACGCCACCGTTTCTGCGACGGAACGAAGTAGCGGTCGAGGTAGCCGCCGAGAGCTGACGGTCGCGTCGGGGCGGGGGACCACCCAGCCATCACGGTGCGGAATCACGTCGAGGGATATCGGACGGTCGGAAGCGAAAGCCCGCTGCCAGGACGAAAAATCCCGCTATCGCGACGATTCCACTCGCGAAGAACATGCTGTCGAGACCGAAGACGTAGACGACGCCGAAGCTGACGGGTCCGAGCGTCTGTCCGAGTCGGAGCGCGATGTTGTACAGACTCATCGTGGCCGCCCGGAACTGATCGGGAGCGAGTGTAGTCATGAACGTCTGGACAGTGGGGACGACCAGGCCGTGCCCGAGACCGAACAGAGCCATCGGGACGAGAAACCACGCCGGATCCGGCGCGAGTGGGATCGCGAGAAGACCGGAACCGTAGCCGAAGAATCCGACGGTGAACAGCGAGCGCTCGGAGAACCGCTTCACCAGTACTCCGGTCTGACTGGCGACGATGGCCACGACGACTGACATCGAGGATTGCACTCCCCCGATGACGAGCGACGACGACCCGAAACGCTGCTCCAGAAGTACCGGCAGGTAGGTGATAACCCCGCCATAGAGTAGTGTGAACGCGAGAAACGCCGCGAACGCACCGAGAATCGTCTCCCGGGAAGCGGCGATCGTGGCGACCCGATCGGCGTATTCACGGAGCGTGACCGGCGTCTCCGGCGTCGGTTCGTCGAGCACGAACAGGGCCAAGAACGCGATCGGAACGGCGATTCCGAAGAGGAGAAACGGCGCATACCAGCCGAGGGTGCCGACGACCCCGCCGAGGAAAGGATACACCGCCGTCGCGACGCTCAACACGCTCGCGTTGACTCCCATCGCTGCGCCGCGCTGCGGCCCGTCGTAGAAATCCCCGATGAGCGTGATCGACAGCGTGACGAGCCCTGCGCCCCCGACGCCCTGGAAGACGCGGAGAGCAACGAGCGTCCGGAAGTCGGGCGCGAACGCACCGGCAGTACCGGCAACTCCGAACAGCACGAGCAAGGGAACCAGCACGACTTTCCGGCCGAAACGATCGGCCAGGACGCCGATGCCGAGCGCGACGAAGATCCCCGGGAGCGTGTAGGCGGTGACGAGCAATCCGACCTGGCGTTCGGAGATCTCGAAGTGCTCGACGACCGCCGGAAAGATCGGCGAGATGAGGGAGACGCCCATGACCCCCATCATCGTGACCCCGAAAACGAGCTGGAGCCGGCGTTCCGAGTAGATCGACCGCATTACTTCTCGACGACGAGCAGGGCGACGCGCTCGCGAACCAGCGCCGGAAGCGCCGCGCCCGTCTCGAGTTCGGCGTCGGTGACCTCGAACCAGTCTCGGACCCGTCGCTCGTCGTAGTCACCGAGCGTGTCGGCCGGCTCGACCGCCGGAAGCGATCGCACGGCCTCGACAGCCGCCCGTTCGCAGTCCACGCTCCCGTCTGGATCGTGAACGACGATCACCGCCGGACAGCCGCCCGGCTCGACGCCGAGTTCGAGCGCGCGATTGATCTGGCGCTTTCCGGCAGCGTACAGCAGGATCTCGACCGACCGGTCGTCCGCGATGTTGTCGTCGCGCTCGAAGGCCTGATCGGCCAACTCGACCGCCCGCTGGAGGTGCTCGCGGTCGACGACGTAGCGGGCGTCCAGCGCCTGGACGGCCACGCTGTGTTCGTCGGCGATCTCGCGCAGTTGCGCGACGAACCCGTCCAGATCTGCGACAGTGACAGTCGCCTCGATCACCTCCATCAGAAATCACCCAGACTCGCCTGATCGTCCGAAGCAGAATCAGCTGGGCCCGAGCCGGCGTCGGCCGATCCGGATCCGACCGACTCGGGCGCGGCGTCCGCGTCCGGTTCGACGCCGTCCATCGAGGGGTCGCGATGGCCGACGTTCTCGAGGATCGTCTCGGTCGTCGAACGACGTCCCCGGAGCGCGGCCAGCACGACCGACTTCTCGGCCTCACGCAACGCCGCCCTGTCTTCGATCCCGGCCTCGTAGAGCCGACGGGCGCGCTTGCGCCCGACGCCACGGATGCTCACCAGATCGAGCAACTCCTCTCGGACGCCGTCCTCGACGCGGGTGCGCGCTTCACGGATCGCGGGCGTCCACTCCAGCCCGAGTTCCCCCGCTAGCGACTCGGCGGCCCCGAGCAGCCACGAGGCGGCTTCGACCTTGCCGCGGATGTCGCCCGGCCCGATCCCGTACCGGTCAGTGATCTCGTCCTCGTCGAGTTCGCTGGCCCAGTCTTCGAGTAGCCGCGCGGTCTTCAGCGCCGAGAGCCAGTCCTCGAAGCGGTTGTCCTCGAACTCGCTTGGCATCGACCCCAGGAACTCCGACTCGCGCTCGTAAGCCAGCATCGTGTACTCCTCGTCCTCGCCCGACCGGAGGTACAGTTCGTACATGTCCGGCGTGCGGGCGACGAGCTGGTAGAGGCCGAGCACCGTGGGCCGGTCGTCGGCGTCCTCCAGCCCGTCGATGATCTCGGCGGCACTCATCGGATCGAGATACAGCCGCGAGACGGTGTGGCCGAGGTTCGTCGCCGTGAGTCCTCCGTCCCCGCGCTCGAGGAAGCCGTTCCGTTCGAGATACGCGATCACGTCGTCGGTCACGCCTTCCAGGCGACCGCGTTCGTCGGTCTGAGTCGCGTACAGCGTCGCCTCCAGAAACTCCAGCAACCCCTCGCGCGTACTGGCAAACCCGGACGCGACGGTCGCGAGAATGTGCGTCCGGAGTGCCGGCTCCGCGGCCAGCTTCGACCGGACGGGCTCGGGATCGGCCCAGACGTAGCGCTCGAAGAGTTCGTCGAGTTCGTCGTGACTTTTGGCGATCAGCACCGCCTCGCCGTACGGATCCCGCCCGGGGCGGCCGGCCCGACCCATCATCTGATGGACCTCCAGTACCGACAGCGGTTGCATGCCGCCGGCAGTCCCGTCGTAGCGCCGCCAGTCCCGGACGATCACTCGTCTCGAAGGCGTGTTGACGCCCGCCGCCAGCGTCGGCGTCGCGCTGACGACCTTGATCAACCGATCGCGAAACGCCTCCTCGACGAGCTCGCGGTGGCCCCGCGAGAGGCCCGCGTGGTGAAAGGCCGCGCCGTCCGCGACCGCGTCGGCCAGGTCGTCACTGGTCTCGGTGTCGCTGACGTCTCTGATCTCCTCGGCTACGTCGGCAAGTGCCTCGCGCTCCTCGGGGCCGAGATACTCCGAGACGACGCCAGCGAGCCGACCGGCCGCCGCCTCGGCGTTGCGCCGGGAGTTGACGAACACCAGTGAGGAGCCGCCCTCCTCGCGGACGGCCCCGTCCTCGTCGCGGTCGGGTTCGAGGGTATCCCGGACGATGGCAGCCGTCTGTTTCTCGCCGTCACGTACCCTGAGCTCCTGCTGGCTGCCGTCCTCGAGGTGGAGCGCCTGGCCGTAGTGGACGCCCTTCTTGAGGTCGATCGGTCGCCACTCCGAGTCGAGCAGTTCGGCGTCGAGCCAATCGGCCAGTTCCCCGGCGTTGCCGATCGTCGCCGACAGCGCGACCGTCTGGAGGTCGGCGGTGATCCGACGGAGCTTCGCCAGCGTCACCTCCAGGGTTGGGCCGCGCTCGCCGTCGTCGACCAGGTGGACCTCGTCGGCGACGACACAGGTCAGATCGTCGAGCCAGGGTGCACCGTTTCGCACCAGTGAGTCGACCTTCTCGCTGGTCGCGACGATGACGTCCTTGCCGGCGAGCCAGCCGCCCTCGGACTCGTAGTTGCCGGTCGAGACGCCGACGTCCAGCCCGTACTGTTCGAACTGCTCGAACTCGGCGTGCTTCTCGCTGGCCAGCGCCCGCAGCGGGACGATATAGAGGGCCTTCCCGCCGCGGGCGACGCTGGCGAGCATCGCCAGTTCCGCGATGAGCGTCTTGCCGCTGGCGGTCGGGATCGACGCCACCAGGTTCTCGCCCTCGGTGACGCCGGCCTCGACGGCCTCGGCCTGGGGCGGATACAGCGACTCGATACCTGCGTCCCGAAGGTGGTTGGGGAGCCACTCCGGGACCGCCGGGATGTCCGCAACGTCCATTGGGACGTGATTGGGTCGTCGTCGGGTTTAAACTGTCGTACTGTCGCCAGCGCTTTGATCCCCGGGACCGAAGCGAGTGTATGCGCATCGAGTACGATTACGACACCTGCATCGGGATGTTCCAGTGCGTCGAGGAGTGGGGCGCCTTCGAGCGCGACGAGGACGCCGGCAAGGCCGTCCTGGCCGACAGCGAGGAAGACGGCGAGGGCGTATTCGTTCGTGAGGTGCCCGAAGACGCCGAACTCGACGCGAAGTTCGCCGCCCGGACCTGTCCAGTCGACGCCATCACCGTCTATGACGACGACGGCGAACAACTGGTACCGTAACCGCGCCAGCGACTGCCTCGGTCAAACGGCCATTTGAGCGTTCCTGACAGCTTTTACGATCTCGGCCGTCGATCCGGACGTGAAACGACGATACTTCCTGGCTGGAACGGCCTCGGCCGCTGCGATCCTGGCCGGCTGTTCCGGCAGCGACGCATCGCCCGAAACGACCGACGAGCCGACCGACACGCCGGGGTCGGATCCGACGACGACCGAACCGCCCACGACAGAGCCGCCGACTACGGAACCACCCACGACCGAGCCACCCACGACAGAACCACCGAGCGAACCGATGACCCTCGCCAACGGGAGTTTCGAGTCCGGACTCGACGGCTGGACAATCGGCAAGGACCTCCCGGAGAAGCCCGGTGACTCAGACGAGAAAGTCGACTCCGACGTCGAGGTCGTGACGTCGCAGGCCTCCGACGGGGAGTCGGCACTCCGGATCTTCATCGACGGGAGCGCCGACGACGGGACGGTCTGGGTACAGCAGGAAGTCGACCTCTCGGACGTCTCGACGCTGAAGGTCGACGGCTACAGCGAGCAGAACTCGTTCAACACGATCCTCGAAGTCTCGACGTACACCGGGCCTGTACCCGAGGACGGGCTCGTCGAGACCGATTTCGTCACCGAGCCGTCGCTGTGGGATCACGAGGGCTGGAAGACCTACGAGTACGACGTCGACCACGACGGAACCGGCCTGGTTGCCGTCGGGCTGAACATCATCTGGGAAACCGGTGCTGCCGGGATCCTGGACAATGTCCGGCTGGAGTGAGGGTCGGGCCGCGGCCGTCCGTCCCGTTCTCGACCGCAATGGGGTCGCTTTTCCGTCCCCGTCGTCTACGAGACCCCAATGAGCCAACCCTTCGAGAACCTCCCGACGACCCCGCGATCGTCGGAGATCATAGACAAGGCCTTCTCGCGGGCGTCCCGCGCCGGCCGGGCCAAAGACGGCTTCGATGCTCAGTCGTCGATGCTCCAGACGGCCGCGAACATCTGCTCGGACAACCTGGAAAACGTCGTCACCGAGTGGCCGGACTTCGACGACCTGGATCCGTTCTACCGCGACCTCGCCGACGCCGTGATCACCGGTGAGACCGCCATCGGCAGCGAGGACGACCGCGGCGTCGACGCGCTTCGCCAGCATCTCTCGGACGTGACCTGGGCGTCCCGAAAGGCCGCGGACATCCGCGGGGAGTACCACACGAAGCTCCGCAATGCGAGCGACATCGATCACGCCCGCAAACTCCGCAAGCAGGCCTTCGCCCGACTGGCCGACGTCGTCGAACAGGTCGAGGACTCGCTGCTGGCGATTGCGGCCGCTCGCGAAGCGCTGCGGGACCTGCCCGACATCCGCCCGGACGAGCCGACGATTGTCGTCGCCGGCTATCCCAACGTCGGCAAGTCCTCGTTCGTCAATGCGGTCACCCGTGCCAGCAACGAGATCAACTCCTATCCCTTCACGACCACGGAGATCCACGTCGGCCACTTCGAAGACGATCACATCCGCTACCAGCTCGTGGACACGCCGGGGCTGCTCGATCGCCCGCCAGAAGAGCGCAACGAGATCGAATCCCAGGCCGTGAGCGCGCTCGAACACCTCGCCGACGCCGTGCTCGTCCTCGTCGACGCCAGCGGCGAGTGTGGCTACCCCATCGCTGTCCAACTGGAACTACGTGACGCCCTCCGAGAACGGTTCACCGACGCACCCGTGCTGACGATCGCCAACAAGTCCGATCGCTCCCGGGACGTGGAGGCAGACTACTACATGAGCGTCACCGAAGACGAGAACGTCGACGCCGTCCTCAGGGCCGCGATCGACGCCGTCGACTACGAACCCGAACTGCCCTTCGACACCTGATCTGCCCTTCGGCACCTGATCTGCCCTTCGACACCTGATCTGCCCTTCGGCACCTGATCTGCCCTTCGACGCCTGATCTGCCCGTCGCACGTCCGCGTGGCTACGGGACTGATTCGACGCCAACGTACCGGACTTCCGTTTCGATATCGTGGCCGACCCTGCGATCGAGACGCTCGTCGAGCGTCGTCGCGAGACTGGGTTCGGTCTCCCCGGGCGGGACGCCGACCGTGACGACGACGCGCTGGGCGTCCCGAAAGATCGCGTCTTCTGTTCGCTCTACGTGGACGTCGAGCAGCGTCGCAGTCGGACGCTGTTCGAGCACGCTCTCGACGTCCGCCTGGATCGCGTCCTCAGTCGTCGCCCGCTGGTAGGAATCGTAGGTGATCCCACCCAGGAACACCGAGAGGACGGCGACCCCAGCGACCAGCACCGCGACACGGCGGATGGTCGTCCGTCGGGCGTCGGCCTGGTCGAACCACTCGCTGGGACGATACCCGCGATACCACAACACGGCCAGCGCGACGAAGTTGATCGAGAGGACGTTCACCAGCGTCAGCACTGCGGCAGGGAGGCTTATCCACGGATCGCCCCAGGCGATTCCGATGCCGACCGTCGCCGCCGGCGGGATGAGCGCGACGGCGATCATGACACCCACGAGCGCCGTCGAGACGCCCGCCGAGAGGCTGATCACGCCCGCGATCCCCGCACCGATCGCGACCGCCAGCGAGAGGAAGTCAGGGAGCAACCGTTCGCGGATCGCCGGCACGTCAGCGATCTCGATCCCGGGAGGAACCAGGTGCGCCGTTCGGGCCATCCAGGCGAAGACGGCAGCGCTAGCCACCGCCAGACCGAGTCCAGCGAACTGCAAGATGACGCCCCGACGGAAGAGTTCGGAGTCGTCCACGACGGTGCCGACGCTGGCGGCCATCGCCGGCCCGATCAGCGGTGCGATCACCATCGACCCGACGATGACCGCCGGCGAGTCAAGCAGGAGTCCTGCAGTGGCGATGACCGCACTAACCACCGTGAGGACGACGTAGTTGCTCGTGCTCGGTGCGAGTTCTTTGGCTTTCGAGGTGAGCTCCTGGCGTGCGATCCGCTCTTCGTCTTTCTCCTCGGCGTATTCCTCCTGCAGGGTCTCGAACCGCCGAGAAATGACGGTGTTGGCGTCGACAATGACGGTGTAAGCCTGATCGTCGAGTCCGGCGTTGCGCAGCTGTTCGAGCACCGGTTCGACGGCGTTCGTGGGCAGCGGCACGTAGGCGACGGCCGTGTATCCTCGATTGCTCGTCTCGTCGGTCAACACGTAGTCGACACCTTCGTCTTCAAGTGCCCGCTCGATGGCCCGCCGCTTTCCCGTCGGGATGGTCACCTGCAGGAGTCGCACGCCTGTCGTATCTACTCGAACGGGCAAATAACCGGTGGTCGATTGCTCTCCAGCGATCGGGTGCCCGACAGGTGAGAGCTGTTCGCGACGCCGGTCTTTATCATGTTAGCAGACGAAACTGGCGAGCGATGGGGATCGATAGTACCGATCGGGGGGCCACGCCGGTCGTCGGCAACGTCCTGCTGGTCGCCGTCGTGATCGTGATCGGGATCGTCCTCGTGACGCTCTCGTTTTCGTTTCTCGAAGGAACCGGTGCACCGAGCGCCGAGGCGTCCTTCGAGTACGAACAGACACCGGTCGGCCTGCAGATGACGGCGACGGCGATCGGAACCGACGTGACCGTCCAACTGAACGATCGGACAGTCGCCACCGTTGCGGCGGGCGACGCCGGCAAGTCGGTAATCGTCCCGACGGCACCCGGCGATCGGATCACAGTCGTTTCGCAGGACGGCGAGAAATCGGTTCTCGTCGACAGAGAGATCGACGACCGCGATGAGATCGGGGACTTCATCGCCGACTACACGTTCGAGGCCGGAAGCGGCAACACGCTGTTCGACCGGTCGGGGAACGGCAACGACGGCGGCCTGCACGGCGACCCCGACTGGCTGGACAGTTCGCTCGCGTTCGACGGGAGCGGCGACTACGTCGAAGTCGATCAGTTCAACACGCCTGTCGACCGCGTCGAGGAGTTCACCGTCGCGGTCACCTATCGAACGAACGACGGGAGCGCGAAACAGGAACTCGTCGAACACAAGAGCAACCAGGACAACTGGCTGCTGGAACTGAAGCCGTGTGACAACAGCCAGGTTCCGGACAACAGATGCGAGGGGAACGACGAATACGTCCCCGTCTTCAGCGTCGATCAGGCCGGTGGCACGCAGGACGAGCAGATCTTCGGCGGTGGCGAGCAATCGGGTACCCGCCAGACGCTCGTCGGCACCTTCAACGGAACCGGCCACACCCTCTACGTCGACGGCGCGCGAGCGAGTTCCGGCGAGTACGAGGGTGACAGCAGCATGGGCGAACTGAACGTCGGAAAAGACGTGGAGTTCGACGGCGACTACCTCGACGGCGAGGTCTACGAAATCCGACTCTACTACACCGCTTTCGACGATCAGCAGGTCAGGGTGCTCACGGACGCGATGGGGTGACGGAGACGAGAGAAATAGCGACGCTGGAACCCCGAACTCCCGCCCAGTGACAATCAACATAATCTATTATTCTATTCATGCTCGATATTCACACGGGGTGAGTCCACATGCCAATCGAAGACCTCGCTCGAAGCGATGTCGTCACAGCCGGGCCCGAAACACCGGTCACCGACCTCGCAGCGACCATGGACGAGGAGAACGTGGGGAGCATCGTGATCACGAACGATGAGACGCCCATCGGGATCGTCACGGATCGAGATCTGGCCGTTCGCGTCCTGAAAGAAGCGGCCGACCCGACCGAGCAGGCTGCCGAGGACGTGATGACTGACGATCTCTACACTGCCGAGCCCGACGCTGGCTTCTATGAGGCGGCCACTCTCATGGCTGAGCACGGGGTTCGCCGGCTCCCCGTCAGTGAGGGAGACACCCTCGTCGGGATCATTACCGCCGACGACATAACCGAACTGCTCGCCGACGAGCAGCAACACCTCGGTGAGATCATCCGCGGCCAGCGACCCGAGTACTGACCACCGAGACCAGAAGAAGTGCTGTTCAATACGAGATCCGGTGGTGAAGGTGGCGCTCTCGTCATGCCGAACCCGTCTTTTGCTCCGAGGTGCCTGTGACGGCTCCAGACACCGCGCGTCCGACTGTCGCGACGAACCAGACAGGCTTTTCGGCGTCGGAGCGCTACCACCTGTATGTTCGAGACGCGGCCGGACAGAGACACAGAGGTCGTCCTCGTCGGCCGATCCAACGTCGGCAAGTCCACGCTGATGCGCGAGTTGACCGGCCACACGTTCGACACCGGCCAGCGGCCAGGCGTCACTCGCAAGCCCAACCACTACGACTGGGCCAGCGAAGATTTCGTGATCACTGACCTGCCCGGCTTCGGTTTCATGAAGGGCGTCCCCGAAGACGTTCGCGAGCAGATCAAGACCGACGTGGTTCGGTACGTCGAGGACAACGCCGAGAAAATCCTCGTCGGAATCCTCGTCGTCGACGGCAAAAGCGTGATCGACATCATCGACCGCCACTCCGGCGACGAGGAGATCCCCCACGACGTCGAAATGTTCCATTTCCTGCGGGACGTCGGTATCCCACCGGTCGTCGCGGTCAACAAGATGGACAAGGTCGACGACCGCGAGCAGCGACTGAACGATCTCTGTGATCGGCTGGGACTGTATCCACCCTGGAAACAGTGGCAGGAGACGATCGCCCCGATCAGCGCCAAGCGCGGCAACATCGACGCACTCACTGAGGCCGTCAGACATCACCTCCACGAGGCCGGCCGGGACGATCTGTTCCAGTTCTTCTGATACTTCCGGCTGTACGTTCGTTCAGATATTCGCCACTCAGGATGCCGAATTCTTTCAAAATGGTACAGCCAGAAGTACGGAACTGCCGACTGCGGGAGCGCCGGGAAATTCACCACGCCAGTTCCAAACCCTCGAAATGTCGTGACTACCATTATGAGGGTCTCAGATGGCCGTATGAACGCTCTAAACAGATATCAACGCTCAAGACGGGTGATTGAACAGTGCGAACGAAAGTTCGGGTTTTTACGTGATCCAGACGAATAACTGTCGTGATGACACCGCGCTGGACCGTCGCGATCGTCGTCTTGCTGGCGGTTGCGGGAGTGGTAACCCCGACACTCGCGATGTCACCCGTCGACGAACGCGCCGACCGGGAGGCGAACCCGTTCGAGCCGTTATCGGGTGCTGAGACGAACGAGACGATGGGCAGTCAGATCAGCGCGTTCATGGAATCGTCGTCGACCGCAGCCGACAGCAGCATCGAGACCGGCATGTGGATCGCGCGGTTCAACGCAACCGGCATGAACAGGACCGAGATGGTCGAGCGGCGGGCGAACGCACTGCAGAACCGGCTCCAGGCGCTCGAGCGGGAACTGGAGAAACACAACGCGTCCGGGGACGTGGATCTCAGCGACCCCGGCGAAGCGAGACAGATCGCGTCCCTGAACGCGCGGGTCGACGCGCTCAACGCGACAATCGAACGCACCCGGACAGTCGCAAATGCATCGGGAGTGAACACGACGCAACTCGACCGACTCCGGGAGAACGCCTCGAAGCTCCACGGACAGGAAGTCGCGAGGATAGCCCGGAACCTCACCACGGTGGGCCCGCCTGAGAACCGTGGCCCACCCGGAGAGGGCCCGCCCGGCCAGAGTGATGGCGACACGCGGGGACCCCCCACCGACGATACGCCCGGCCAAGCTGATAACAAAACACAAGGTCCACCAGCTAACCAGTCTCCAGGTCAGAACGAGAACGACACACGAGGGGGGCCCACTGACGATACGCCCGGCCAAGCTGACAACAAAACACAAGGTCCGTCGACCGGCCAGGCACCCGATCAGGGCAGCGATAGAACGCAAGGGCCATCTGAGGAACGATCCGACAACACGAATGAAACAGCTGATTCGGACGCTGACTCTCCCAAAGTAGGCAATGACACTTCCGAAGAGCCATCAACGGGCCAGCCCGATAGTTCATCCCCTTCTGCGGAACAGCCATCTGAACGACCGAACAACTGATACGGATTGCTGTACCGATCTACCGCTCCGACCGCCATTGGGTGGTCGATGCGGAAAGGACTTACAGCGATCCGTATGAATCGGTCACGGCGGTTGTCTCCGGGATCCGGATTACAGAAAGACTTTTATATAGGAAATGATTACATCAGGTGAATGGACTCCGCCGAACTGCTCGATCTTCTGGGGAACGCGAACCGGCGGCGTATCCTCCGACTACTCGCGCGCAAGCCCTGCTACGTGACGGAGATCAGCGAGTACATCGGAGTCAGTCCGAAGGCGGTCATCGACCACCTGCGAAAGCTCGAATCGGCCGGGCTGATCGAGAGTCGTGTCGACGACCAGCGCCGCAAGTACTTTTACATTTCCAGGGGCTTCCGGCTGGAGGTCGCTGTCTCACCGTACGAGTACGGGGCCAAGAGCGCGTATCCGGCCAGTTCGGGGCTAGATCTCGATTCCTGCCAGCACCTGTCGGTCGATGTCGAGCCGAACGACGGAGGAGGCCTGAGCGGGCTCGTGACGGATCTCCGTGAACTCGAGCGGTTGCGAAACGAGCTGTCACTCGCCCAGCGGTGGGTCCAGGGCCGACTGACAGAGGTCATGGAAGAACTCGGCGATCGGATCGACGGGGGCGACGATCGACTGATCGTCGAGATCCTGCTCGCGCTGACCGACGGAGCGGCGACCCCGCGCCGACTGAGCCGGCAGGTCGACGCGCCGCCGGGGCTGGTGCTGGACGTGCTGCGAGTGCTCGAAGCACAGGGTGCCGTCGAGCGTGACGGCGACCGGTGGACGCTGGCCGAGACATAGCGGACCCGTGCGGCGCGGTACTACTCGATCTCGCGCGTCAGGCCCGCTCTGAGGTCACGGCCGACGTAGTGTCCGACGAGGCCGGCGACGCCGCTGGAACCGGCACCGATAGCCACGAGCGGGACGCCCGGTCCGAACACCGCGATCGTGAAGTTACTGAGGAGGACCGTCAGCGCACCGGCCATCAGTGCCGCCGCACCGACTTCGAGATACCGCCGGTCGCTCGATCCGACGCCGATCGTCATACCGGCCAGAAAGACCCCGAGCAGGCCGGTGACGTTGTCGGGGATGAACGGCACGATCGCGCCGGCGACGAACGCCAGCGTGATCGTCAACACGAGCGCGATCCCGAACGTCCTGATCGAGAAGAGCTTTCCGAGCCGGCGTCCGATGCGGCTCCGGAACCCGTCGCTGGTGTCGTCGGCGACGTCCTCGTCCGTGACGTCCGGCTGGTCGTCCATGATGGCGTCGAGGTCGACCTCGCCGGCGTCGTCCTCGCGGCTCAACTGGTCGGTGCGCTCGGCCATACCACCCGGTAGGCAGGCCAAGTTGATAGGAATTTGCTCTCCAGCGTGTTCCACGCGTTCGTCGCCAAAAGATGGTTTCAAGTCCGCGCGAACGGTAGCCAGAGCCATGCAACCAGGCGACCGGGTTCACGTCGACCGCGGCGAGCAGTCTTACGACGGGGTGTTGCTACCGTCTTCGACCGACGACCATCTCGTGATCAAGCTCGACAGCGGCTACAACGTCGGGATCGATCGCGAGGCCGCCGACGTCGACGTTCGCGAGGAGGACGTCTACGACATCGAGGGCGCACAGGCCGAGGAAAGCGAATCCGAGATTACCTTCGACGAGGATCTCCCGACGATCTCGCTGATCTCGACCGGTGGCACGATCGCCTCGACGGTCGATTACCGGACTGGCGCGGTGACCGCACAGTTCGACGCCGAGGACGTGCTCCGTGCCGTGCCCGAGCTCGCGGGACTGGCCAACTACCGCGGGCGGGTCGTCGCGAACATCCTCTCGGAGAACATGACGCCCGACGTCTGGCAGGACCTGGCCGAGGCCATCCACGAGGAGATCCAGGCGGGTGCGGACGGCGTCGTCGTCATGCACGGCACCGACACGATGCAGTTCTCCGCCAGCGCGATGGCGTTCATGCTGGAGACGCCGGTGCCGGTCGTCTTCACCGGCAGCCAGCGTTCGGCCGACCGCCCGTCCTCGGACAACGTGATGAACGCCGTCTGTGCGGTCGAGGCGGCGAAAAGCGACGCCGCAGAGGTCATGATCTGCATGCACGCGGACGGATCCGACGAGACCTGTGCGCTCCATCGCGGCACGCGTGCCCGCAAGAACCACACCTCACGCCGGGACGCCTTCGAGACCGTCGGCGCGGAACCGCTCGGCGAAGTCGTCTACGAGGATCGGGAAGTCTCGTTCCGGCAGGACTACCGCGAACGTGGCGAGGCGGATCTCGCACTGGCCGTCGATCTCGAAACCGAGGTCGAGCTCGTGAAGTTCACGCCCGGGACCGACCCGGCCGTACTCGAGGCCTACGACGACAAGGCCGGGATCGTCCTGGAGGGGACCGGGCTCGGCCACGTCAACACGGACTGGATCGAGTACGTCGACGACCTCATCAGCGACGGCACGCACGTCGTCATGACCAGCCAGTGTCTGGAAGGTCGGGTCTGCGACCGCGTCTACGATACGGGCCGTGACCTGCTCGAAGCCGGCGTGATCGAAGGCGAGGATATGCTGCCCGGAACGGCGAAGGTCAAGCTCATGTGGGCGCTCGCGAACGCCGAGGACGTCGCGGAGACTATCGGAACCGAACTCGCCGGCGAGATCCAGGACCGGTCGGTTCCCTGGACGTAGACGGCATTCCTCGGCGAGGCGCATCCGAGAGAATCATCGTTCTGTCGGTCTCTATCCGTCGCCGTGGGAGTCCTCGACGACGACCTCGCCGTCGACGACGTCGACGTTGATCAGCGTCTTGACCTCGTAGTCGGTGTCGTCGACCTTGTTCGCGCCGCCGACCTTCTTGATCACGGCGACGATGTCGACGATTTCGGCACCGATCTCTTCGAGCGCGCCGGTGATGCCGACGAGCGTCCCGCCGGTCGAGAGCACGTCGTCGAGCACGAGCACCTTGTCGCCCTCGTAGACGTCGTTGACGTACATCTCGTTCTCGGAGTAGCCGGTGGCCTGCTGGAGCGAGACCTCGCCCTCCAGCCCGTACTGGCGCTTGCGGATGACGACCAGGGGGATATCGGTCATCAGCGAGAGCGCGGTCGAGATGTGAATCCCCATCGCGGCCGGCGTGACGATCTTGTCGACGTCTTCCAGTTCTGCCTTGCGGATGATCCTGATGACGATCTCGCGCAGCAGTTCCGGTTCGAGCATCGGGACGCCGTCGCTGATCGGATGGACGAAGTAGTGGTAGCCGTCCTTTTCGATGATCGGGGCGTCGAGCATCGACTGCCTGAGGCGGTCCATGTCGGCGCTACTCCCCCAGAGATTAAAAGCTGCCCGTCACGCGCCGACCCTGTGTGCGTCTCTCAACCCAGTACGACCTCGCGCACGTCGTCGACACCCGCCCGCCGGACGACCGCCCGGACGATATCCTGTGCGCCGGTGAGGTTATCCGAGTCCCCGTCGAGTACGAGCAGGCGGGCATCTTTGCCCTCAGCGATTTCACCCGCGTCCAGTCCGACGATGTCGGCACCGGCCCAGGTCGCCATTCCGAGTACGTCGCGGGCGGAGACATCGGCTAGCTTGTTCGCGAACTCCATCTCGCGGAACATCGACGGGCTGTTCAGAAAGACGTTGTCGGTCCCCAGTGCGACGGTCGTCCGATCGAGGAGTTCGCGGATCGGCGGGACGCCGACACCAGTCACGAGGTTCGAGCGCGGACAGACGACGACCGGCGTCGCCTCGTCGTCGAGTCGCTGGTAGTGCAGCGGCTCGGGATGGACCATGTGCACGAGAAAGTCCGGGTCGAGATCCAGCGCGGGGTTGATGTCGGCGCTGTCGCGTTCGCCGGCGTGGATCCCGAACAGCTTGTCGGCCCGCCGGGTCGCGTTTCGCTCGGCGTCGAAATCCGCGTCGCGAGCGCCGCTCGCGCCGAACCCGTCGCTCGCGTGCATCGCATCGACGGTTTCGCGGCCGAGGACGACGCTCTCGATTGCGAGCCCCTCAAGCGCGTCTTCGAGCATCTCGACGCCCTCGACGCCGCCCTCTCGGAACTCGACGAACGCGCCCGTGCCCGACTGTTCCATGAACTGCAGCGAACGCCGCATGGCCGAGACGGTCTCCTCGCGTGAAGCTTCCCGCAGGAGTCGGTGTTTCAGCCCGTCCGGGGGCGCGACGAGTTCGTCAAGCAAAAGGCCCGCTCCAGCCTCTTTGGCGATGGAATCGCCGATGTGCGTGTGAGCGTTGACAAAGGCCGGCAGCACGATCGCGTCGCTATCGGTCGATGTCTCCTCGACGGCCGCGATCTCGCCGTCCTCGATCACGACTCGGCCCTCGATCGGCTCGAACTCCCGGCCCGTCAGAACCGTCCCTTCGATCTCCATGCCCAGCCGTTGAGGGTCGTGACGTTTGAACCCTACTGAAATTCGTCGAGCGTCGCGTGGATCCCCGGCCGAACGTCACTGACCAGCGTCTCCGCGACGTCCAGCCCCAGCACCCGGACGGCGGCGTCGCCGACGCGGTTCTGTACGTCAGCGGGCGCGTACACGCCGAGCCGCCACTGGTCGCGCTGGGCGGCCTGCAGTGCCTGTACCAGCGTCGACTGGTCTTCGAGCCGGCGGACCTCCCCGCCAACGATCACCCGACTGGAGGTCTCTTTCATCTCGGGTTCGTCGGGCACGTCGAGGACCACGTGCTCGGGATCGACATCCGCTTTCGCGGCGATATCGTCCTCTAGCCGGCGGATCTCGTCGTGGTCGGCGGCGATCAGATCCTCGGGGACGGCGTCCATCTCCGCCCAGACCGCGCGCTTGAACAGGTCGCGGTAGCTCAGCCGCTCGCCGTAGCCCGCGGTGGCGTCGTTCGATCGCAACGCGACCAGCAGGTCCTTGTCGTCCATCCGCCGGAGTCGCTCGGGCGTGACGTCCGTCTCGGCGAGCAGGCGTTCGGTCCCGCGCCGGAGCATCCCCTTGGCGATCCTGGCGACGTGATGGGAGTAGACGACTGGATTCATCAATGCGCGGGCGAGCAACAGGCTCTCGGCGGTCTGGACGTTGCCCTCCGCCAGCACGAGGTCGCCGTCGACGAATCGCAGCTCCCGGACGAGCCGACCGTGGTCGATCGTCCCGTAGGGGACGCCGGTGTGGTGGGCGTCTCGCGCGAGGTAGTCCATCCGGTCGACGTCGAGTTCGCCCGAAACGAGTTGCCCGAGTTCGCCCTCGCCGGCGACGAGTGCCGCGACCCGGTCGGGATTGAGTCCGTGCTCGGTCAGAACCCGGGCGACTGCACCCGACCCGAGCAGGTCGCCGACCTCGTCGTGGTATTTCCCGGTGTGGCGGTGGATCAGCTCCTCGATGTTGTGGCTGTAGGGACCGTGGCCCACGTCGTGCAACAGCGCGGCCGCCCGGACTCGTTCGGCCTGCTGGCCCTCGATTCCGAGCTGGGAGAGCGCACGACTAGCCAGGTGATAGACTCCCAGCGAGTGCTCAAAGCGGGTGTGGTTGGCCGAGGGATAAACCAGCGTCACCGTGCCCAGCTGTTTGACGTGGCGAAGTCGCTGGACGGGCGCAGTATCGAGCAGATCGCGGGCGACGTCCTCGACCTCGATGTAGTCGTGGACGCTGTCCTTGATCGTCTTCATCTACCGGGGATTGGGCCGCATCGAACAAAAGGGTACGCGCGGTCGGGTCCGTGCTCACTCGAAAGCGTCGAGGCTAGCCTGTGCTGCGGCTGCGAGTGCGTCTTTGCTGGTCTGCCAGGACGCTCGCGCACACTCGGGCAGCTCGTCGTAGGTCTCGACGTGCGCTTGCAGAAACGCACGAGTCGTCGGATCGGATGGGTAGCCACTGCCGACGTCGCCGTATTTGGCGCTCAGTGCCCGGACGTGGGCGTCGCGGGCGACTTTCGCGATCACGCTGGCCGCGCCGACGATCCGGTAGGTGGCGTCGGCCTCGTGTTCGGCCCGCAGCTCGACGTCTGCGTCGAGTCGCTCGCGCAGGCGCTGACCGAAGCGGACGGCGTTGGTGTCGCCGGCGTCGACGAACCCCGAGTAGCTCTCACTGCCGTCCCGTCCGGCAAGCAGTTTCGACAGTGCCCTCGCGTGGGCCTCGACGGTCAGGGTGTTCATGTCAGTTTCCTCGGCGTCGATTTCCTCCACGATGATCTCGGCGACAGCGACGCAGTCGGCGGCCTCCCGGATCTCCGCTGCCATCGCTTCTCGTCGCTCCCGAGGAACGCCCTTCGAATCACCGACGTCTCCGGGTAACGCGTCCGGATCAGCGAGGACTGCCGCGGCGAACATCGAACCAAGGACGGGGCCCTTGCCGGCCTCGTCGACGCCGAAACGCATGGCTATGGGGTTCGACTCGAAGAAAAAAGCCGTTGCGATCGGGCCGAAATCGTCTGACGCACGTCGTTCAGGACATCCCAGGCACCCGAACCGGGAGCGCTTGGCGCGCCCGAAGTGACAGCCCCGAGATGGTCACTCGATGTCACGGCGCTCGATCATGCGCTGGATCTCGTTGACCTTGGCGGCCTGTTGCTCGTTAGCGGCAGCGATCTGTTCGATTTCGTCGGCGACGCGCTCGGCGGATTCGGCAGTTTCATCGACCATGCTCGCGACCTCTTCGGTCGAGGCGGCCTGGTCGTCAGTGGCTTCGGCGACTTCTTCGGCACCCTGCGCGGCTTCGCTGACTGCCTGGTCGATCTTCCGGAGGATCTCGACGGCTTCCTCGACCTGATCGATCCCCGATTCGACCTGGTCGTTGGCTTCCTGGATAGATTCGACGGTACTCTCGGTTTCGGTTTTGATGTCCGCGACCATCGCCTCGATCTCGGCAGCGTTCTGCTGGGACTCCTCGGCCAACGACTTCACTTCGTCGGCGACGACGGCGAACCCTTCACCCGCCTCGCCAGCGCGGGCGGCCTCGATCGAGGCGTTCAGCGCCAGCATGTTCGTCTGGTCTGCGATGTCGTTGATCACCTCGACGATCTCGTCGATCTCGTCGATGCGATCGCGAAGTTGCGTGACGTCTTTGCTGACGTCCTCGTTCGCCTCGTCAACGGCTTCCATCGCGTCGATCGCATCGTCAGCGACGTTCCGGCCGTCGTCCGCGAGTTGTCGAGCCTGCTCGCTGATCGATTTCACCTCGTTGGCGCTCGAGGCGACCTCCTCGACGGTCGCGCTGAGGTTCGACACCTCGCCGGCGACCTCGCGCATGTTGTCCGACTGGTCCTGTGCGAGGTCGCTGATCTGCTGGGAACTCTGAGAGACGTTCTCGGACGCGCGGAGCAACTCGTCGATCGCGCCCCCAAGATCCGCCGCCTCGATATCGCCCGTTCCGAATCCGTCGTCGAGACCGCCATCTGAAGCCATATATCGATACTCGCGCGGCCCGACTGATTAAACGTGACTCCGCAGTTATCACACCTGATACGACGGTTCCACGACGCAACAGTAGTCTGCGTCATTCCGGACACGACGTCCCTTCGCTCCCGTCCGGCACGACGAGGCAATCCCCCACCTCGACGCCGGTCGCGTTGGTGAAGCCACGCGGTACCTCAAGGACGTACTTACCGGTGCCGGAATATCGTCGCAGATCGTCCCCGGGCGTCTGTTCGGGGACGGGTGCGTGATGGATCGTCGTGATCGTGCCGTCGGGTGCGGCGAAGACGATGTCGAGCGGGAAGTCCATCCCACGCATGACGAACTCCCGGTGCTGTGACTCCGAGAAGACGAACAGCATACCCTCGCCGTCGGCCAGCGAATCGGTTTCGCTCAATCCGACGTAGTGTTCGCGTTCGCTGTCGGCGACCCGGACGTCGACAGTCGCCAGCTCGGTCCCGTTTTCATCGGTCAGCGCGATCGTCGTCTCCTCGTAGTCGAGCGGGTGCAAGAGTCCACCGAGCGGCCCGGTCGGGTGCAACGCCCAGACTCCGACCGCGAGGACGACAAGCCCGACGATGACGAAGGTGACGAGTCGGTCACGGTCGGGCCAGTCCATACAGATTCGAGGGGCGGTGGGAGGGTAAGGTCGTCGGTCCAGAGAGAAAGCGTTATTCACGTCCCCCGTCAAGCCCGAGATGCGGGTCCGTGGTCTAGTTGGTTATGACGCGGCCTTTACAAGGCCGAAGTCGGCGGTTCAAATCCGCCCGGGCCCATACGTGCCGTCGAACGGACGTGAGACGGCTATATTGGAATTCGGATTTGAACCTCGGGAGTCGCAACGCGAACGGAGTGAACGACCGTCTCCCTCCGGTTCAAATCCGCCCGGGCTCATTCGTGCCGTCGAACGGACTCAAAACGGCGGGAATCCGTACTTGGTAACGTACTGGGCGAGACCGCTGAGGTAGGCGACGATCCACAGAACGACGTAGCCGGCGACACCGACCCGGAGCCGGGAGCGCCAGTGGTCCATGCGGTCGCCGCCGATCTCCGAGAGCAGGAGGTCCTCGTCGTAGTCGTGATAGAGGTCGTGCTCCCACTTCGCGCGGAAGATCCGGACGATACCCGTGAGTGCGAACGCGAGAAATGCGTACGCGTGGAGCCCGACGACGGCGTGCAGGACGCTGAACCCGTAGAACTGTTCGAGCAGGTTCGGGAGCATCCAGACGACCATCGGGATCGTCGTCAGCGCCAGCCCGGTGAAGACAAACGAGAGGTGTCGCACGAGGACGCTCCAGGTGACGGGATCGTTGTCGATCACGATCCAGGCCCCGTACAGAAAGCAGGGGAAACTGACCGTCACCGAGAGCACGACCAGCGTCGCCACCGTCTCGTCGGCGAGGCCGAGCATTGGCGGTCGTAGGGACGGGGTCGTTAAAGAGTGTCCGGAGACGCCCGGGCGGATTGAACGATACGTGTAAGGCCACGGAAGCCGAATCCGTGGCTGATGGACGCGTCCGGCTCCACGCCGCCAGACCCCGACGAGTCGGCGACCAGTGGGGACGAGCCAGGAGACGAGTCGAGCGTCGAGGACGGCGAACTCTCGACGGAGCAGCTCCGCGAACGGGTCGAACAGAAGTACGACTTCGACGACTTCGGCCCGCGAGACATGGCCGAGATGACTGCCGAGGAGTGGGAAGTGGCATTCGACGCCGATAGCTGGATCACCGGCCAGGAGTTGCTCGACCGCGTCGAGGCCGACCTCAAACAACGGGTGCTCGATCGAGACGCCTTTGCCCGGATCGAACGCGGCGAGGACTACCTGCTGGCGTACTCCGAGACCGGCTTCGCTCTCGTCTACCCTGACGGCAGCGTCGAAGGCGAGGGCACGGTCCTGCGGGACGTCAAGCCAGTGATCGCACTGTGCTCGATGGACGACTACGACGCGCCGGACGTTCCCGACGGCGAGATCCTGCCCGAGCCACAGGACGTTCCCGAGGGTGGGAGCGAACTCGGGAACCTGATGGTCCAGGCGATCGCGATCGTACAACTACTCGCTGGCGTGATCCTTCTCGGTGCCGGGATCGTCTTGGGCATGGAGCCGATCCCGCTCGTCGCCGGGCTCGGGTTCCTGGTCATCGGCGTGGGCCTGCTGTTCGTCGTGGCCAACGCCCGCCTGTCCGACCGATTCCGGTCAGAAGAGTTTCGCGACCGTCTGCGTGCGGTCAACGTCGGCGGCGAGCGTCCCGACTTTCTCCCCGTCGACGAGGACGGGAACCTGACGAGCGACCGTTCCGACGGCGAGCGGGAGACGGTCCTCCCTCCTTCAGAGCACGACGAGTGATCGTGGATCGACTGTAGCAATCGAAACGAGTATCAGGCCAGCTGATCGGCGACCGTCTCCAGCGTCGCCTCGAGGACGTCGGCGCGTCGGCCCGCGAGGAACGCGAGCTGCTGTGATCGACTGCTCTCGGCTTCGACGCCGGCGTCCGGAACCGCCTCGGCGACCTGCGTCGCGACCTCTCGCACGTCGAGAGCGTGCTCGCTACGGAGGTGGAGGTCGTCGTCACCGATCCCGACGATCGCGTCGACGTCCTCGCGGAGCTGGCGCAGCAGCTCGTCGAGCAACAGCGTCTCCGGCGGGAAGTCGAACCGGTGGGTGAACGCTTCGGTGTCGAAGACGGCGACGTCGACGCCATCGACGGTCCGGTGGTCAACGTTGGCTCTGGCCGTTTCGACGGCCGTATCGAGTTTCGATCGGAACTGCTCGCTGACGTGGCTGGCCAGCCCGCGTGCCTCGTCGTCGGCGACGTCGCTTGCGCGACCCTCGAAGAGGAGATCGGCGATCAGCTGGCGCTTGTCCTCGTAGGACTGGTAGTACGCCTCCAGTGCCACGGCGTCCCGGATGTCGGCGATCGCGTCTTCCTCGTAGCCCGCTTCGGCTGCAGCGTCGGCGTAGACCCGCGGCGGCACCTCCCAGAAGCTCACGGCCGGCAGATGCAGCAGGTCCTCGCGCACGTCGTCGTTGACGTGGGCTGCGACGTTCGCTGCGATCGCAGCCGTCGTCGGCCCGTCGAGTTGACCGTCGACAGTCGTCAGGGTCGCGGGGTCGGTATCCGGACTGACAACCGTCTCGACTTCGTCGGTAATCTCCGGTTCGGCGACGGTGTCGATCACCAGCCGCGGGGCGTCGTAGACGTCCAGGAACTGCAGGCTGTCTAGCGATTCACGCGTCCCGCCGACCGCAACGAACACGTACAGCGGCAACTGCTCGTCGTGACGCTCGCGGTTGTCGAGCATCGTCGTGACGTCTTTGGTCGCATCGCCCATCTCGTAGACGTCGCCTTCCAGCGGCCGACGGTCGAAGTAGTGATACTCCGCGTCCGAACGCGTGTGCTCCTCGCGAATCAGCGGCAGCGTCGCGCGTTCGATCGCGGCGCCGGCGACGTACCCGTCGGCAGTCGCGCTGTGGCGGACGACGATCGGGCGCTCCTCGAAGACCGCACGACGGATCTCGCCGGCCGCGTCGCGGAACGCCTCGGAGAGGTCCGACAGCGTCTCGTCTTCGGCGAGCAACTCCACCGCGTCCGGCCGGGCCTTCGCGGTCAGTGCCTCCTCCATTCGCTCTCGAACGCCCTCGCGCTCGTCGTCCGCGAGTGTGACGAGCTGCTCGGTTTCGACCTGGAGTTCGCCACGGCGCTCGCGGACCTCGCCAGTCAGGCGAACGACGTCGTCCTCACCGACGTCGGGATACGCACGGACGCCGGCTTCCTCGAAGGCCGCACAGTCGACCGTCCCAGTCCCGTCGGTAAGCTCAAACACCGTCGGGCCGCTGGTCTGTCGCGCGCTCTCGATCCGGCCTTCGAGCTGTACCATCTCGCCGATGCGATCGTCGAGGGAGTCGACTGTCACGAGTGGCGCCTCTTCGATCGCTGTGGTGCCTTCGGACGGGACTGCTTTCTCGTCTTCGGTGGCGGCCGCCCGCGTCTCGCCCGCCTCGGGGCCGGGCGACTCGGCCTGGCGTGCTCGAACGCTCCCCGCTTCGGGGCGGTCGGACCGCTCGCTGCCCGATACCGAGTCGGATTCTGACGCTGCTTTCGAATCGGCTGACGACCCCGATTCGGCGGTCGCGTCGCTCGCGTCCGGCGTTTCTTTCTTGTCGGCTTCGACTTCGTCGGGCAACTTCGGTTCGTCGAACTCGGGATCGTCGATCAGTTTCCCGCGGAATTCGCGGTCAGACTGGCGAATCGACCAGCCGAGATCGACGTTGCCGTTGTCTCTGACGTTTTTCACCTGGACGTACACGGTGTCGCCGGGCTCCCACTCGAGGTTATCGAGCCGGCTGTCCAGCTCGCTCTCGTGGAGCAGCCCCGTCACGCTGTCATCGATGTCGACGAAGACACCGAACTCGGCGAAGCCGTCGACCGTTCCCTTGTAGTAGCGACCGGGTGTCAGCTGATCGGGGCTTGACCCTCGAAACTCGAAGGCGACGTCTTCTTGGTGAATGTCGCAGATCTTACCGTCGACAGATTTGCCGCAAATGATGCACGAACCCATTGATCTGATCAAATGCACCCGGATTAAAACTGTTGTCGAATCGAGTCCGGTCAAGAGTGGCTGTCGAGACGCTCGGACGATCAGGCAATTCCGCCGAGTGTGAGAAGGTCGGACGCCGTCGGGAGGATCGCACTGGCAGCTTCGAACCCCCGGAAACCGTATCCGAGTCCGATCGCGCCCGTCGGGATCGCGGCCGCTGTTGCCCGCCAGTAAGAGGTCTCGTGGACGACAGCGAGTCCGACGACCAGGAGTACGAACCCGTAGGCCGTACAGACGACTCTGACCGCCGGAACGGGGACGCCCGCGAGAACGCACGGGGCGCTCGCGTACGCGAGCACCTGCACCGTCTCGCTGACTCCGGCTCGCTCGGGGACGAGCGCCATCAGAACGACTGTCTGGAGTGCGACCAGCAGGTGCAACGCGACCGGCGCGACGAGCACGACCGTCAGGGAAAGCGCCAGTACCGGCCCTGCGACCGGGAGACTGCTGACCGCGGGCGCGGCGTCGGCGATCAGGAGATATCGCCCCCCTTCCGCGACGAGCACGACCGCCATCAGAAAGAACAGCCCCGGCGCCTGATCCGCCGGGGCGACGCCCGCCCGAAAGAACCGCCGCGGCGCCGTCAGGACTTCGAACCAGGCGCGAGCGACCGCTCGCGGCCCCCGATCACGCCCGCCCTCGGGATCTTCGATCCACTGCGTCACGCCCCTCCGTTGTGGCGGCAGTGATTTGTCCGTTTGGAATCAGGCCGTCCGCTCGCGAGACGGACACACTACCGTTCCGCACTGCTCCTGACCGTACTCCCGATCGCGAGCGCAGCGCCGATGATCACGAGGTTCTTGACGATGTACTGCCCTTCGACGGTCAGCGCGTACGGCGCGGTCGTGTAGACGACCTCCGGCAAGAGAACGAGCGGCAAGAACGTGCCCGGAAGCTGGAGAAAGAGCAGGAAGATACCGGCGCGGATCAGTGGCCGATACAGCAGGAAGATCCCGATGAGCATCTCCCACACTCCGAGCACTGGAACGAACACCTCCGGAGGGACGACGTACACCGTGGACGAAACGAGGTCTGCTGCCGGGCTGACGTCCAACAGTTTCAACGTCCCGAACCAGATGAACACCACGGCGACGGAGACCCGAAGGACCGGGATACTCCACTGGTCCATCGCGCCGGTGATGGCCCTATCGACCGCGTCGAATCGCTGTCTGTACGCCTCGAATCGCCCGCCTGCTGTTCCGTTTTCCATGTCTCACGTACGTCCGGAGCCGAAAAGTCCCTTTCTCTGCTGAGAGGTAGATATATTGATATCCGAGGTTTTACACGAGAGAGAGCAGGCCAGGACGATCGGCTGCTCGTTCCGTTCCTCGGTACACAGGTGCACGCGGAACCAGAGCGGCAACATTAGAAGGGCGTCTCGACATACGATAACACATGAGCTACAGCTATACAGGAGACGCACATCACCAGTTGCGTGACTCCTACGACGCGGACGAAAGCCCGTATCCGACCGATACGACGCTGAGCTTTCCACAGCGCGAGGCGGGCCGCAGGGAGGTCGCCCTCCTCAAACAGGTGTTCTTTCCCAGATGCTGGAACGCTGGATCGATGACACAGAACACCGACGCTATCCGCGAGACACTCCAGGAAATCGGATCGTTACTCTGCCTGGGCATCGAACCGTACACGTGCGAGGACTGCACCGAACAGGTGAACGAGGTGCTCGACCGGCTTCCCGCTATCCGGCGAACGCTCAAGAAAGACGTGGAAGCCGCATACAAGGGTGATCCGGCCGCCAGAAGCTACACCGAGATCATCCGCTCCTACCCTGGCATGCAGGCGATCATGATGCAACGCGTCGCACATCTCCTCTACGAGGAAGGGATCTCGGCGTACGCCCGGGAACTCACCGAACACGCAAAGACCGAAACCGGAATCGACATTCATCCCGGGGCCGAGATCGGCGATTACTTCTTCATCGATCACGGGACCGGTGTCGTCATCGGTGAGACGACGACTATCGGCGATTGGGTGCGGATCTACCAGGACGTGACGCTGGGTGCCCTCCACTTCGAGGAGGAAGAGGACGAACAACACATGCTGAAGAAGGGCTACAAACGCCACCCGGACATCGGCGACCACGTCGTCATCGGAGCCGGAACCAAGATCCTGGGTTCGATCACTATCGGGGATCACGTGAGCATCGGCGCGAACTCCTGGATCACTGACGACGTGCCCGACCATACGAGCGTCTACATCGCCGACCACCCGAAGCAGGAACGGAAGAAAACGGATTGATATCCTGCCTAATCGTCGGCGCCGACGTTCTCCTCGCTCTCGAACGACGCCGGCTCGGGTTCGATGTTCGCATACTGGACGGCGTCCTCGCCCAGCGCCGCCACACGGGTCTCCAGATCGCCGTCCACGAACTCACCGTCTTCGATCGCGCTGCTGGCCCGCGGTACGGCAGCCTGGTGGGGAATCACCCAGCAGTCGAGCGCCCGGCAGACCGACCGCAAGTGATCCAGCGCGGTGATGGGGAACGAGCCGCCGGCGACCGCGAGCAGCCCCACTGTCTTCTTCTCGAACTCGTCGAACCCGCAGTAATCCAGCGCGTTCTTCAGCGGTGCGGAGTACGATCCATGGTAGACCGGCGTCCCCAGCAGGATCGAGTCGGCCCGGCGGATCCGCCGCGTGAGCTCGGGCGCGTCGCCGGCCTCCCGGGCGTCCGCGTCGAAGACCGGGAGGTCGAGTTCGCGGAGGTCGATCAGATCCGTGCTCGCACCGGCCGTATCAGCTTCCTGTAACGCACGCTCTACTGCGACTCGCGTATAACTGTTCTCGCGGAGGCTCCCCGCGATAGCGATGACGTGTGGCTCGGCCATAGCCCGTCGTACTCCCACCTGTACAAAGAAGCTCCCGGAGACAGTGACCAAAGAACCAAGCCAGTCGCAGGTGCAACGACACGCATGGATCTCGGAATCATCGTCGAGACAAACGACCCCGAGAAGGTCTGGAACGGCTTCCGACTCGCGAATACGGCACTGGAAGACGGCCATTCGGTCGAGACGTTCCTCCTCGGCGACGGCGTCGAAGCGCCCGACATCGAACACCCGAAGGTGAACCCGCGAGGGGTGATGCGCAAGTACGCCCTCAACGATGGCGAACTACTGGCCTGTGGCACCTGTCTCGACTCGCGTGACATCGAAGCCGACGAACTCCGTCCGCGGGGGACGATGAGCGACTGTCTGTCGATCGTCGAGAACGCCGACAAAGTGGTCACGATCGGATAGGGCGAGGAGAGCCGAACGCGACGGTCGAATTCAATCCGCCGGTCGTTCGGATCGCCGCTGTGCGACCGACAGGGGATCCGCTGTCGACTGTGCGGCCACCAGTCGGAGGAACTCGCCCGCGTTGGTGAGCAGTTTGTTCTCTGCTTTCCGGAGGTGCTCCTCGTAGGTCGATCGGGCGACGGCCGTCTGCTCGGCCAGCTTCCGGAGTGAGGTCCCGCGCGGCTGCTCGTAGTAACCACTCTCCAGCGCCAGTCGGAGTGCCGCAAGCTGTCGTTCAGTCAGATCCTCGAACAACCGGTCGACCGGCGCGAGCATGCTGTGGGGTACCGGCTCGTCCGCGATCGCCGTTTTCGAGAGGACATCGATCTCACGGTCGTCTTCCAGGTCCTGCAGCAACGCCCGGATATCGCCCTCCTCGAACGCGATGACGGTGTAGTGCTCCCACCCCTGGCGGTGGATCGTCGGCGGCTGATACAGGCAATTGTACTCCTCGAAACGCTCGACGATCGACCCCTCCAGCGAACAGAGACACGACTGCGTGACGACGTGTAGCCCCGACTCGTCGACCGATTCGTGCAGAACTGTCCCGATGTCGTCGATCCGTTCGAGCACGGCCGTTTCCGGGACATCCGGTGACGTGATCTCGACGACCTGGCACTCGTCGAGATACCACTCCCGGATCGTCAACTGGGGATGGCGCTCTGAGATCTCCCGGTAGGGACACTCGTGTCTGATCCGGAAGGACGCCTCGTAGAGGCTCATACCCGCTTTTCTCACTCTGAAGAATTAAGGGTGCCGGACATGGCCGGCAACATATACAATCGATAGTTGCTCGTACGGACGACCAACCATGGACGACGCTACAGAGATTCGACAGGGGATCCGCGAGCACCTCGGACAGTTCTCGCTGCACGTCCTGCTGGTGTTCGCGACCGGACTAACGATCGGCTCCGAGCGGACGGTCGTTCCCGTACTTGGCGGGGACGTTCTCGGCGTCGAGTCGTTTCTCGTCATCGGGTCGTTCGTCGTCTCCTTCGGATTCGTCAAAGCGCTGCTGAACCTCTACGCCGGGAAGTGGGGCGAGGAGTACGGCCGCAAGCCGGTGCTCGTCGCCGGCTGGCTCACCGCGCTGCCGATCCCGGTGATCCTCATCTACGCACCCAGCTGGGCCTGGATTTCCGTCGGGAACGTCCTGCTCGGGATCAACCAGGCGCTGACCTGGAGCATGGCGATCAACGCGAAGATCGACCTCGCCGGACCTGACCAGCGCGGACTGGCGGTCGGGATCGACGAGGCGTTCGGGTACACCGGCGTCGCCGTCGGTGCGTGGATCACTGGCGTCATCGCCGGTCGGACCAGCCTCCGGCCCGAACCGTTCTATTTCCTGGCAGCTGTCGTCGTGCTGGCGCTGGTGCTGTCGGTCTTTCTCGTCAGGGAGACGGTCCAGCTGGCACGACAGGAGGGTGACGACGATCACCACGACGCGAACCTCCCGTTCCGGGAGGTCCTGAAACGAGCGACCTACGGCGACCGGACGCTGTTCGCCGCAGCCCAGGCGGGCCACGTCGAGAACTTCGTCGACACGCTGTTCTGGATCGCCGTCCCGCTGTACCTCACGAGCGAGGGGCTCGCGATCGAAGCCGTCGGCGTCGTCGTCGGGATCCACAGCGCGATGTACTTCCTGCAGATCGGGACCGGCGGGCTGGCCGATCGAATCGGCCGTCGGCCGCCGGTCGTCTGGGGGATGTTTCTCGCCGGTGGCGGCGTCCTCGGAATGGTCCTCGTCGAGGGCTATCTCGGCTGGGTGGTGCTGGCGGGGCTTTCAGGGCTCGGCATGGCACTGCTGTACCCGAACCTAATGACCGTCCCCGGCGACGCAGCCCACCCGAGCTGGCGTTCGGCGGGCATGGGCGTCTACCGGATGTGGCGCGATGCGGGCTACGGCGTCGGCGCGATCCTCATCGGGCTCTCGATGGAACTTGTCAGCGCCGAAGCTGCCTTCTACATGACTGCCGGCCTGATGTTCCTCTCGGGCGCAGTCGTGTACGTCTGGATGGAAGAAACCCACCCGGAGTTCGGGACGCACGAACCCCCAGCGCCTGCCCCGGAGAGGGCGGTTGCCGACGACTGATACGGACTGCCGCAGGTCTCCTGTTTCTCCACTCGGCCCGCTTCCGCGCGCCTCGAAACTGATAAACATTATCCCAATTTGTATGGGTTTTTTATATTTGGTGTGTCGACAAGTAGTATGGCACCAACTGACATAATTCTGAACGAGGACGAGGTCGACGTGGATGCGGCGACGATTAATATCAGATCGACCCGCGGAGACACCGAAGACCAGCGGACGATCCGGATCGATACCCAGTACGGCGACGTTACCGCTGGGGGCAACGGAACGCACGGGACACTGTCGCTGACGAACGGCTCGGGAACGGAACAGATCCGCGCTGGGGCTGGCGAGAACCTCGGTACTCTATCGCTGGGTAGTGCCGAAGACGGGGTGAGTACCCGAAGCGTGCTCTTTCACTCCGACGGGTTCGGACGAGTCGGAGGCGACGGTGAGACCGGGCGGTTCAACCTCAACGACAGCGCCGGCAACATCATCATCTCGGCGGAAGCCGGCGACCAGACGCTGACGTTGCGCAGTCGACAGGAAGAGACCAACATCGAACTCGACGCGCGACGGGCGACGCTGTGGGTCGGTAGCGACGGAGAGACCGACGGTGCCGCGTCCGGGACGATACGGCTTCGTCGGAAGGCCGACGAGGAGACGGTTAGAATCAACGGGAGTCTCCCGACGCAATATTTCTACCAGGACGGCGAGCGGACGCTCACGCTGCAGGGACAGACAGCCACGTACGAGGCCGGAAACCCGAACGAGGACGGCGCAGTCGAGTTGCAGTCCGCGGAGTTCGATTCAGGTGGTCACAACGAGGTTCGGCTGGACGCGGAAGACGCCCGCCTGACGATGGCTGTCGAGGACGACGCGGGCGAGACACGGCAGCCGGTCCATCTCACCTCGAAAGCCGACCTGAAGTTGGGTGCCGAACAGACGCCCGGCAATGTGCAGGTCGCCGAGACCGATGGAACGCCACGTCTGGAGTTCGCAGGTGCCAGCGACGCCGCCAGGCAGAACAGTGCGATATCCGACACCGTCAGGCTGTACGCCAACGCTTCGACCGGGAGTGTCGTGCTGGGCGGCAACGACAGGGCGGGAAGTCTCCGGCTCCTCGATTTCGCCGATCGACAGGTCGGGGTGCTTACTAACGGACAGCTTAGCCTGGGTGGCGGGACGCAGACGGATCCGGGACCCCCGGGGACGCTGACGGTTTCGAACCAGTCTGGATCCGTCATGGGGACGTTGTCCGGACACGACGGCAGTCTCGAACTCGGTGGGGCGATGGGGGGCAATCGCGACAAAAAGAAAGACGGTACGTCGAGTTCTGAGCCCGGAGAGTCCGGCACCGTCTCGGTCAAGCACGAAGACGGCACGGAGAAAGTAGCGATCGAAAGCGATCCGCGCGCGAGCGTCACGATGTACAACGACGACGGTACCGCCGCCGGAACGATCCAGGCAGCACCGTCCGGCCAATCACTCGTGATGGACTCCGGCGGCCAGTCGATGGTTCTGGACGGCGACAACGGGTGGGCGGTTCTCGGCGGTTCGAACCCGAGCCAGGTCACGGGTGCGGAGCGTTTCGGTGTCCGCTCTGAGTCGTCGGGGTTCGGCGGGATGTACATCGATTCGACCGATACGAGCAGGGGGATGCCGTTCTACGGCTACTCGATCGACGGAAGCGCCAGAGCCTACCACTACTTCGACGAATCCGATCAAGAATGGATCCTCTCGATGCCGGCCGGGACTGTCAGGATCGAAGCAGACGGGACGATAAACGCCCCGAGCAAGAACTTCGTCCATCCGGTTGCCAACGAGGACGGTGATAAAGACGTCGTGTACACTGCAACGGAGTCCGCAGTCCCCCGTACGGAAGCGTCCGGACTCGCCGAGCTCCAGAACGGTTCCGCAGTGGTCGAACTGCCGGAACACTTCCGCTGGGTGACCAGCGACGAAGAGCCGTTGCTCGTGCAGGTGACTGCTCACAGCAAGAACGAGGTACAGCCGCAAGTGACCGAGCGCTCGACCGAACGGATCGTCATCGAGGACGTGGGTTCGGACGCGGTCGATTATGAGGTCTCCTACACGGTCAGGGGAACCAGAGACGGACACGAAGACAAAGAAGTGATTCGGGACGCCTCGGCGCGGGATAGTCCCGACACGGCCGGGTAGTCACGACTGCGAGACGCTATCGGTCCCTGTTATCACCTGGGGGATCGAACGTCGACTCGTTTTCCCGCAGTTGTCGGTGTGCGTCGTTGATCAACCGGAGTACTTCCGGGAGTACTTCGACCTCGATCTGGTCGCGGATCGTCGGTTCGACCGCCTCGACCTCTTCGACCTTCTCGGCGTACTTGTCCGGGAGTTCTATTTCGAATTTCATGGTATCTGTGTTGGTTCGGAACGCGGATCACTCGGCCTGGCTGATGTCGAACTGATCGGTCCACGTGTTGTCGAAGATGCCGAACGAGTTGAATCGCCGGTACGTTTCGAGCCAGTCACCGTTCCTGTCGAAGTTGTCGTACAGTTCCGAGAGATCCTGTTTGGTCAGCGTATTGTACTTGCCCATGTGAGGTCGACCGTCGTACTCCTCGACGAGGTGCGTTTCGATCTCCGTGAGGGCGTCTTTGGCGATCTCGATCATCTCCGATTGGGAAACGTTCGGAACGTTCGCCAGCAACTGGGCGTTGGCGGCCTCGACGGGGAACGGTACCTCTATCATCGCGGACCACTCGTCATGTGCCGCCGAGAGGTAATGGTCGCTGGGAGCGACAAACCGGATTCCCATAGGCGATGCGAAATGGATCTTGTACGTCTCGACTCTGGGCTCGACGTTACCACCGAAGAGACCCACAGCCGCATCGGCAGCCTGTCGCCAGAACGGCATGACCTCGTGATCCTGATAGATGTCATCCGCGATATCGAAGACGTCCTCGATGGCGTCCTCGAGATGATGCAGTGGGACGGCCACGTCCGTGGATATCGCCGGAGGTGAAGGAGGCTTCGGCATCTGCTCGTAGTTCGAGTCGTCGGTATTCTTGTCGCGCAACCGTCGAAGTGCGATGTACCAGGCCGTCTTGGTCCGTTTCTTGACGAACGGCTCTCGAGCGGCCGCTGGCTTGAAAAAGAACGTACGGAGAGTGCCACCCCATCCGGACTTGTCCTTGAGTGGATGGAAGGCGTTTCCGAGCGCCCTCGAAATGTCCTGAAACGTCGTTTTCCGCCGCTCGGGCGGCCATCGGTCGTCGGAGACGTCCAGCCACTTGTTGTCTTGCCCTGCAGCGTTGTCGACGAGCGCCTCCCAGTCTTCTGGCTTCTCCTCAGGGTCGGTGATGTCGTGTGTCCGCTCCATCACAGTGGTCTGGGCCCGGGGTTGGCCGTCATCGTGAACCCGAGGCAGGTTGATCAGCAACTGGACGTGTCGGTGATTTCGAAGGAGCTCTGGAACGTCCTCCGGAATCGTTCCCGGATCGGTCTCTGCAGTCGATATTTCGTCGGTTTCTAGCTTCCCCGTGTAGTCGTCGGTGATACTGCTATAATCGAGCCAGGACCTGCTCTGGGTGTCCTCTTTGAGCCAGTAGTAGTCCCGGACCTCCATCGTGTACGCGTAGACGACACCCATACAGCCGTATCCGACGACGACCGAGTAGAATGTCTCGTCGTCCTGTATCAACCCCATGCCGTGAGTTGTCTTGTCCCGCCCGAACTCGGCGGGATCAGTGATACCGTCGCTCGGCTCGATCCGGTACATCTGGACGACGCGCTCGTCACCCTCGGGCATCACCGTGACGAGCTCGACCGATTTGACCATGTCAGCGACTGTCGACAGCCCCATCCCGGTCCCGTGTGTGCCTGTGTTGACAGCACCGGCGATCGTCTGGCCGTCGAACGAGCCCATGTTCTTCAGCGCCAGCCCCTTCGGGGCCAGAATCTGTCGGTTGAGATCCCGGATTCGCGTACCGCCTTTCAACCTGACGAGGTGCCTCTTGTCCTCGACGTCGAGGTCGTCAGTGTCTTTGAGCCAGCCGTTGTGGTTAAGCGTCCCGGTGAGGTTCTTCAGATCGATGTACCGTTCCTCCGGAACGGGCGCTCGTGAGTGAGAGTGCCCGGAGCCGACTGCTCTGATCTTCCCGTCCTTGTTATCCTGGACCGTGGCGAACAGTTCCGCCTTGCTACTCGGGGCCGCCTCCCCTTTCGTGTCCCCGTGGTCGCTGATCCAGTTCGCCCACTTCGTCCGATCGTACGTGATCTCCCCATCGTATGTGATCGCTCCGGGCGCGGGCCGTCGGCTGAGTAGTTCGCGTACTGAAACGGGCACGTCCATCGACGCGGATTCGGCCAGATCCATCACCGAGAACGTCTCGGCCCCAGTCGCCTGTTGTAGTGATTGTGACATGGTTGATCACTGTCCCTCCAGGGTAGTTCGAGCGGTGGACAGTAGCGTCACCCGCCCGTTCATGGTTCGAACACGTCCATGTAATCGCTCGTCTGCGTGCTGTGTGTCCGTCCGTCGGCGTTCACGAGTACGCTCCCGTCTGCCGTTGCGACCGCAGTCGCCAGGTGTGTGGGCGTCGTCTGGCCTCGACGGTCGAGTGCTGTAGGGACAGCACCGGACCGGCGCCTGTCGAGGACGTAGATTGTCCCGCCGGGTTGCTGGTCCGTATGCTCCGCCCGACCGCCGAACTCGGCTCCGATCACGACGGTCTCGTCCGATACCGCCACGGAGGTTCCGAACCGTTCGTCGCTGCTGCCATCCGGTGCCAGGTACTTCCGTCGGCGCCACCGGCCCCCTGCGCGAGTAAAGACGTACGCTGCACCCGCGTTCGAACCGTTCGCGTTGGTTTCGCTCGGCGCTCCGACGACGACGGTCGAGCCGTCGATGGCGATTGCCTCGCCGAACCTGTCGTCCCGGCCGGTTCGTTCCGGCGCGAGTCGTGCCGTTCGCCGCCAGCGGTGACCCGAGCGCCTGAACACACAGACGACGCCGCTATCCTCGACCGTCGACCGGTCGGCTCTCGCGCCAACGATAGCGACGTCGCTGTCGAGTGCCACCGAGTGACCGAACCGCTCGCGTTCAGTGACGGGAACCAGAGTCGTCTCGCGGTTCCAGGTGCCGTTCGATAGCGTGAAGAGGTCGACCGATCCGGTTCGACCTCCTTCGGGGTGTCTCGCCTGGGGCGCCCCGACGACGGCCGTCCCGTCGTCGACCGCGACCGCGGCTCCGAACTGGACGAGACCCGCGGTCGCGGTCGGCGTGAGCGTCCGCGTTCGGTCCCACGTCCCCGCCGTTCGGGTGAACACGGTTGCCGATCCCGCCGCTCCGCCGGCCGCGTGTTCATGGTACCCGGAACCGACAACGACCGTCGACCCGTCCACCGTGACGGAGTCACCGAACCCGCCGCCAGTGGTCTCCGGCGTTAGCGTGGCCGTTCGTTTCCATCCGGAACCCGCTGCCCTGTAGACGGCGACGGTACCTGATTCCGTCGTGGTCGGGCCGGCGACCACACGTGTGCTGACGAGGGCCGTGTCGCCATCGAGATCGACCGCACCACCGACGTGTGCACCGTTCTCACTCGACGACTCGCTGCTCGCCGTCACCGCTTCCGATTTCGCCGCGGCGGAGCGACCGCTGAAAATCGTAGCCGCGCCCATCGTGTGCAACAGATCTCGCCTGGCCACAGCGAGCAAACTCGAATCGTCCCCACGATCGCCGCTTGTCCCACCACTAGCGATCATCGTGATCCCTGTCCGTCCTCGCCCCCGGCAAACCGAATGTGATTCGTTTCTCGCGGCCGATCGGTCGTCCCCGACAGCAGTCTGTCTCCACGGAACCCTCGGTATCCGAGTGATACATGTTCCAATCGATTGTCACGCACTCACTAAAAAGTGTGTAAGGTATTGACTAGCCAGAAAAGGTTACTCTCGGAGCCTCGCGAACGTCTCTCCCTCACGGTCGGCGACGTGGACGAGTCCGTCGTCAGCCAGGTCATCGAGCAGTCCACGAAGCCATTCCCGCCCGTACTGCCCCTCGGGGACGTAATCCACGCGAACCCGCGACCCGAGAGCGTCTAGCTCGACTTCTCCGCCGTCTCTGAGGATCGAAATCACCCGTCCCCGGAACTGGCGGCGGCTCCCCTCGAACTCGGGTTGCGTCGGCACGTCGGGCGCGGTGAAGTCGCCGGTTTCGTATGCCAGACACCACTCCCGCCAGGGACAGGCCGCGCCGTCACAGGCGGGCGTCTTCTCGCAGGCAACCCCGCCCAGTTCCATAATCGCGTTATTCCACACCCGCGACTTCCCGTCGGGCATGAGTGCCCCCGCGACGCGTTCGAACTCGCTGTCCTCGTCCGGCACGTCGAAGGCCCGATACAGCACGCGTTTGACGTTCGTGTCGACGACCGCATCACCGTTGTCGAACGCGAACGAAGCGACGGCGTTTGCGGTGTAGGGGCCGACGCCCATCAACTCCTGCAGCCCGTCCGGATCCCGGGGAAACTGCCCGCCGTACGCTTCGAGGACCTGTCGGGCGGCCTCGTGGAGGTATTTCGCGCGGTTGTTGTACCCGAGGCTGTGGTCGGTCCAGAAGCCCACAACGTCGGCCCGATCGGCTTCGGCGAGGGTTTCGACGGTCGGCCAGCGGTCGAGAAAAGCCTCCCAGGCGTCGACCACGCGATCGAGCTGTGTCTGCTGGCTCATCACCTCCGAGACGAGGACCGCGTACGGGTCAGTCGTTTTTCGCCAGGGATACTCACGGTGGTCGTTCTCGTACCACTCGACGAGGGCTTCTCTGACGCGCTCGACGTCGTCGGGGAGATACCCCTCGGCGGACGCCTCGGTCATCACCAGTTGGTTCGGCCACGCGCCCTTGAGTGTGGCGCTCGCGTCCGTCGCTGTCGATCTAGTCGTCGTCCGCACGGGCGTGCTCCCAGGTGAACGCCGACTCCTCGAACAGGCGCTCCTCGGTCGCGAACACGTCAGAGAAGACGAACCGTGCGCCGCGACCCGAGGTGCCGTCGACCCACACCGACCAGCCGTGGGCCTCGGCGATCGTCTTGACGATCGACAGGCCGATTCCGGTGCCGTCTTCGCTGTTCGTGTGCCCGTATTCGAAGATCGCGTCCATCTCCTCGTCGGGGATGCCGGGGCCGTCGTCCTCGACGTAAAACCCGTCCTCGGTCAGCCCGACCGTCACCGTCACCTCCGGGCCGACGTGATCGATCGAGTTCCGGAAGAGGTTCTCCAGTGCTCGCAACAGGCGGTTCCGGTCGCCATCGATCGCGATGCTGTCCTCGACTCGCAGCGTCGCGCCCTTGTTGTCGATGTTGCTCCAGGCCTCTCTGGCCGCGTCCTCGAGTTCGAATCGCTCGGTCTCCTCGACGGACTCACCCTTGCGTGTCAGGGTGAGCACGTCGTTGATGATCGAGTCGATCCGGTCGTGTGCCCCGTCGATCTTCTCGACGTGTTCGAGCAGTTCCCCCTGCGAGTCGTCGAGTTTGGTCCGCAGGAGTTCGACGTGTCCGCGCGCGACCGCGAGTGGGTTCCGAAGATCGTGACTCAGCGTCGAAGCGAACTGATCGAGTCGGCGGTTCTGCCGCTTCATCTCCTGGCGCGAGCTCTCGGCCTCGTGTTTGGCCTGCCGGGCTTGCTGGAACTGCCCTTCGAGGGCGTCACGCATGTTCTCGAAGGCGTCGAACAACCTGCCGATCTCGTCCTCGCGGGTCGTCTCCAGATCGACGTCGAGCGAGCCCGATTCGATCTCTCTGACGCGTTGTTTGAGCTGTACAAGCGGAACGACCGTACTCCGGCCGAGGACAACGCCGACTGCCACCAGCGAAACGAGCGCCGTCAGAGCCAGAAACAGTACGTTCCGCCCGACGGTGGCACTGACACTGTAGAGATCCTCCTTCGAAGCTGTCGAGACGGCGATCCAGTCGGTTCCTTCGACGGGGACGTACGTGCGCACCTCCCCGTCGGTCTCGACGGTCCGCGTCACTCGTTTCTCGACGGTCGTTGCGAACGCGTCTGTCCGTTCGAGCGCCGAGTCTCGCCCGGAGTCAGTTGCGACGACCCGACTTCCGTCGGTGGTTGCAAGCGTCGTGCGGATGTCGTTGTCCTCGAACGTCGGCACGAACCGGCTGACGACAACGACGGCACTGCTTTCTGTCGTCCGTCCGGCCAGCGCGATCGCCCGGTCGTCTCCGACGGCGTAGGATCGATTCGAAAACGTGACTGCGTCAGGATCGTCACCCAGGCGGGCGAGCGGGTCGATCCAGTGCGTTCCGACCGCAGTCAGTTCGCGGCCGTCGTATGCGTCGTTCGTGCTCGCGATGACAGTACTGGTATCGGTGTCGGCGTAATGGATGTCGATGATCGCGTCACCACCCCCGGCTTTCGCCGCCGAGAGATACGCGTCGAGCTCTGTCCCGTTCGGTGCGCGTTTCGGATCCGCGATCAGGGACGTCTGCGCACGCGTTCCAGCCACCCACTGGCTGACGCTCTGGGCACGCAACTCGGCCGTCGTTTCGAGTTCAGCCGTCGCTTCCTCCTGTATCGTGCCCTGGATCTCGACGTACGTGGCGAGACCGATACTGCTGATGAGGACGACGACGAGAAGCAGCGAGACGAGAAACTTCATCCCGAGCCGACGGCGAATGAACCCCGGAGTGACCCAGCGGTAGACCTGCCGGTACAGCGGCGGAGATCCCGAGTTGCGATCCGACGTGTCCGGGCTCCCACTCGTGGGCGATCCGCTCGAACCGGAATCGCGGCCGGACGGCATGTTTGCTCTCGACGGGTGCGTCCCGTATCCCCGTGCTACGTCGTACCTGGATGAACCTGGCACATAAGGATTTGGAAATGTTTGCGACTCTATCACGATAGGGGCTGCGTAACGATTTACCGGTGCGATCGACCCGGAACTGAGGGGGAGTATCGTAGCCGGTGGGTGGAAGAACCACTTTCGACCGGGCGACGGAACTCGATCTCGTCGACGACTTCGATCCCCTCGATGCGCTGGAGGCGCTCGTACGCCAGATACCCCAGGATGCGCTGCTCGGCGAAGGGCTTGGATCCGACACGCACTGTCGGGACCGACCGAGGACGGAGCCCGCTGGTGCTACAGCCACCGAACGCCCCCGCTATCATCGCGCTAGCGAGTGTTCCCACGCTACGGAGATACGATCGGCGCACCGAGGCCATGAACGGGATGTTCTGAAGCTATCGTGATATATGTTGCCACGGGAGTAGTCGGTCGCGTTAAGTTAGAGGATGAGGCGGACGAGTTCTGAGTGTCTATGGCAGAAATCGACCGCCTCAGCGAGAGTATCGCGTGGATAGACTTGTCGTTT
>NZ_JAOPKC010000020.1:0-50885 GCF_025517535.1 Halapricum hydrolyticum | reverse complement strand
TTGTCGAACACGCGCGTGCACGACAGAAAGTCCGTAATCGGCATCATCTGTCCTTGCTACCGCCTACGTCACGCTCCTACTTCAACGTGCAAAGCTGAGATTGTCATATGCTTCCTTGACGTATTCGGAGAAATTCGTCCAGATGACTTTGTCTGGGAAAGGAGCGAATGCGGCAGTGAACTACCCCACCTTGCTCGCGCTGACGCACTCGCTGAGGCCGGGGGCTTAGCGCCTGCATTCAGCTAACATTCGCTGTTGGCTCTGTTGAAACCCTCAATCGGTGACAGGTTTTAGCAGCCGTGCTGAATACACAGCGCGAGTCTTGCACTGGAAAACTGTCAATCGATAACTGGCTGCGAGGACTTATACCCCCATAGATGAGTATAACGGTAGCTTGATTGGTCGGGTACGCGAATATATGTCATGGAGACCCACGACTTATCATCCGACGTTTGGGAGATCGATGCTGACAAGTTTCCGACCGAGGCACCTCTCACACAGCGTGCACGATTCCTTCTCCGGTATGCGGTTCTTGCCCCATCCAGCCACAACTCTCAACCGTGGGAGTTCGTCGTTGAAGATGGCAAAATCGAGGTCCACGCCGACGAGGCGCGGTGGCTGGACGCGGCTGACCAGGACAAACGGGAGTTACACATCAGTCTTGGATGTGCTGTCGAAAATCTCTGTATTGCCGCCGAACGGT
Organism: Halapricum hydrolyticum; assembly: GCF_025517535.1. Taxonomy (NCBI): domain Archaea; kingdom Methanobacteriati; phylum Methanobacteriota; class Halobacteria; order Halobacteriales; family Haloarculaceae; genus Halapricum; species Halapricum hydrolyticum. The sequence continues at coordinate 50,182 of NZ_JAOPKC010000020.1, read as the reverse complement.
TCGGAATCGGCTTCGATATAGCGTATCACGACGATTCACCGCCAGCCATCGTCACGCTTTACCCCGATAGGAACAGTTCATCCGGTTCTCACCCGGAATTGTTCGACCAAATCACGGAACGATCCACGAATCACCACCTCTTCCGAAACGAGCCACTCGGTGGTTCCATCCAAGAGAAATTACGAAATTGCGTCGCCGAGGATGCCGTTACATTGCATCTGATTGACGGTTCCGGGCGGAAAGAATCGGTCGCCGAACTACAGGCCGAAGCTGATCGACTCCAGATGGATGACCCAGAGTATCGCAAAGAGTTGGGAAACTGGATCGGGATAGGCGCGCTCGGAGATCCCTGGCTCAAAGCACGGATTGGGCAGGCGGTCGTCACCTACCTCGATATTGGAGACCGCGAAGCGAAGAAGAACTCAAAACTACTCCAGAGTGCGCCCGCCGTCGGCGTCCTCACGACCGAGTCGGATGCCCCGTCGGCAAGAGTCAAGACCGGTCAGATCTTCGAGCGCATGGCTCTCACTGCGACCGCCAAGGGGCTCGCCGTTCATCCGATGAGTCAGATTCTGGAACGCCCCGCGATGCGCGAGGAATTAGCGTCCCTGATTGATGGAGATGACAAATTACCGCTACACCTGTTCCGCCTTGGATACCCCCAAGAAGAGCAAGACCACACCCCTCGATGGCCGCTGGAGGCATTCCTCGTCGAATAGATGTAGCGTCAGTAAATCGTTCTACCTCATATAATGATTCAGATACGTTATCCAAGTGCTGCTGTATTGATCCTCTTTATCGGTCAACGCGATTTTGACAGGATTCGCGTAGGTGCCGAAGGCGCTGCTGCATACAGCGAGCGTATTTCACATGCCGTCTGAATTGTTAAACGCCGTAATGTCGGGCCTCGTAGTCCACGATCTTCTTCTTCCTGAACTATCTCTATTTCGTTCCCCCAACCTTTTGTATGAAATCGATAAACACGTCTTCAATGACGCAGGTGTTTCTGACCCGTCATGGAGAAACCAAGTACAATCACAGGGGTGTGGAGATGGGACAGTTGGATATACCGCTGTCAGATCACGGGCGCGAACAGGCACGTGATTTAGCGACACGGTTTCAACACGCTACAATTGACGCTATCTTCACCAGCCCGCTCCAACGGAGCAGGGAAACGGCTAAAATCCTCGCTGAACCGCACGGTATGGCCGTCACGTCTGGTGAGCGGTTGAAAGAACGGAGTTGCGGCGACATGGAAGGGGAGAAAACGGAGCGAATTGAAAAAATGTTGGTCGAAAATGACCGCAACTGGAGTGACTGGGAGCCTGACGGTGGTGAAACCCGTGCGCAAGCGGTTGCCCGGGCACGCCCGGTCCTGGAGGACATCTGTAATTCAAACCCCGACAGCCGTGTGGTCGTGGTGGCACACAGTGGTATTAACAAGGGGTTGCTCGCATCACTCATCTGTGAGGACGCAAGCTTTGGTCACCGAGTGAAGCAGGGACTGACATGCATAAACGAACTTGAGTATCAAGCCGATGGTACATGGCGTGTCCACACAATGAACGATACCGCACACCTGTAAACAACGCCTGCAAAGTATACGCTCTGTATTCAGCACGCACTTCATATCAGTTACTGAGGGTTTAAACAGAGCCGGCAATCTCTGATAGAGATCGATGCGCATTCTATGCTTTCCGTGAACGTTTGGGGCGGTATTCGCAGCGACACCGTTCGAATTCTATATAGCGAAAAACAGTTTATCGCTCGTCGAATCCGCGAATCGACTCGAACGCGTCCGATCGAATTGCACGGCTAATCCCCTCGATATCCGTCTGTTCACCCATCTGACCGGGATATTTCCGGCGGAAGTAGCCCACGATGTTCTCGACGTCGCGTTCGAGGAGTTCGTCGCTGTTCTCGTGCTCGGTAGGTACGGCCTGGGGCCAGTCGAAGATGGTGATCCCGTCGCTAGCGACGAAGACGTTGTACTCGCTGATGTCGGCGTGGACGTAGCCCTCCTGGTAGGCCGTCTGGATCTCCCGGAGGACCATCTCCAGGAGCGACCGGGCCTGCTCGGGATCGAGCCGCGCCTTCGAGAGCTCGACGCCGTCCATTCGCTCCATGACAACCGCGTGGCGGTTGTGATCGATCGGTTGTGGAACGCTCACGTCGGGGTACAGCGTTTCCAGTGCGTCGTACTCTCGCTCGGCGGCCTTGCGCGCGGTGTATTGCCAGGAGACGTGCTCGCGGTCGGCCGTGTATTCCCGTTCGCGCATCACCTCCCGGAAGTTAGTGTACCCTTCGCGGTGAAACTTCAGCGCCAGCGGCCGGTAGGATTGGGCCTCGTAGACGTCGCTCTCCTTGCCGACCCCGAGCGGTGCGCCGACGCCCTCGATCGTCTCTCGTTCCGCGAAGGTGTGCAACGCCAGCGCGTCGTAGCCCTCGAACGTGAGCGTGTACCCCTCGTACTGGATGGTCTTTCGCTCGATCAGCTCCCGGTCCATGCAGCGGTCGAGTCGGTACTCGACGTTTTCGGCTGTCAGTCGCGAGAACTCCGGAATCTTCTCGCGCTGCACCCACTCCGAAAAGCGCATCCCCTGCTCGATCCCCGAGAGGAGATAGAAGTCCTCGGGTTCGAGTTCTGCCATCACTGGCGCGACGTTCTGGACCATGTGTCGGTCCTACTCGCTTGAGAGCTAAAAGACCGACGTGTAGTGTGTTAAAGTGTATTTCGCTATATCGAATCGGATCGAGCCCCGACAGTCTCAACTCCGTCCCGTCCAACGACCAGATATGGAGAAAGCGCCGGGCGGCTCCCCTGTCGGGGTGGACGATCCATACGGACACGCCGAGCGGTGCGATCACGTCACCGACGAGGGGAAGTGCCGGTGGGCTGTCGAAAACGGATATCACGACCCGGAGTTCGCCGACGCCCGTAGCGTCGACGATTTCCGATGCCTCGCGGCCGATCCGGACGGCGACTGGGGATGGCGGGACTGTCCGCACTTCCGTTCGCTCACCGACGGCAAGGAGTGCATTCGCTGCGGCCTCGAAGAACGGCGGCTCGCCCACGACGACGTCCGGCCGCTGCTGGAGGAACATCACCTGTCGTATGCTGTCGAGTCCGCGCAGGGGGAGGGGCGGCCGAGCCACGAGATCACCGTCTCACTCTGTCGGTGGTGTCACGCCAAGGTCCACAATTCCTGGGCGCGGATCGACGACGACGCCAGTCCCGATCCGGACGCCATCGCCGAGGCAGAGACGCGCAAGGGACAGGAACTCGACGAACTGGCTTTCGAGTCTGCCGCTGAGCGGTTCGATCCCGGTGAGTAGTCCCCGTTCGCGACTCTGGATATACCTATAGAGACGTGTATATCTCTATTATTAACGGTAATACTAGACAGGTCCGAACGGACTAGCCTGGTATGGGACTCAGAAAGGCAACGAAGCTGTCGTCTGTGTACGATACACTCCACGTCGGGATCGCCTTGTACGACCCAGAAACCGGAACTATTCTCGACGCAAACGACCACTTGGAAACTCTCACTGGATACGCTTCCGAGGAGTTGCGTCGGCTTTCCGTCTCAGCTTATACGGCGAACACGTACCCTCACTCTGAGGCCAAGTTCAAGAGCCGCCTGCGGACGTGTCTTGCTGACGGTCCGATACAATTCACCTGGCGAATGAAACGCGCGGACGGCGAACTCATCTGGGTACAGGTGCATCTCTCACCGCAGACGGTCCCTGGAGGCGACGCTGTCCGTGTGGAGGTGCGGGATATCACGGACTACTACGAAACGCACCACCGGGCCGAGCTGTTCTGGCGGATGCTTCGACATAACTTGCGAAACGAAGCGACGATCATCGGTGGGCACGTCGACCGGATCGAAGCAAGCGCCGAGGCGGAATCTGTACGAGACGTCCTCGCGACCGTTCGATCCCGAGTAGAACGTCTCGGTCGTATGGCGGAATCAGTCAGCGAAATCGAACAGGCAGTCTCCCAAACCGACACACAGCGTATCCGGCGACACGTAACGGAAGCCGTTCGAGACACTGTCGAACGAGTTACGGCCGCGTACCCTGCTGCGAACGTCACCGTGACCGAACGCAAGGAGATGTGGATCCATGCCGACGACGCGTTCATGCACGCGCTCACGCACGCACTCGAGAACGCGATCGTCCACAGCGACGCGTCCGAACCGGTCGTCGAGGTAACCGTCGGTCCGTCGCCCAATACCGGCCGGGTCGAAATCCGCATCGTCGACTCGAACTCTCCGATCCCCGACAACGAAATCGACGCGCTTTCGGGCCCTGCTGACATCCAGGACACGTCTCACGGATCCGGCGTCGGCCTGTTCGTAATGAAGTGGTGTATCGAATCGCTCGGCGGTGAGATCAAATTCGACCGATCCGATTCCCGCGGGAACACCGTCTACTTCTACCTCCCTCCAAAGTCACCGCCGTGAAAGCGAATTCACAGGTGTGCGCATCGACGGTATCGCGATCCTCAGGATCCCGCCCGGCGTCCCTCGATCCAGGAACGAAGCGGAGTAGCATCGCGATCTCACCGCCCGATCGGATGTCGCCGTGCGAGCGAGAGGCAATGCAGACCGTCAGAGGTATCGGCTGACAATACTGACGACCCGGTTTCGTAACCCGGATTCGCCTTCCACGGTCCCATCTGCGCTGACGACGTATTCGGTGCCGTACTTCTCGACGTGGAGTTCGGCCGTGTCCGCATCGAGCGTGACCTCGAAGCCGTTCTCTTCGAGTCGCTCTTGAATGACTTCGAATTCGTCGGGGATTTCGACCGCGTCCGCCTCGCCGGCGTCATCCTCGGCTTCGACAAGCCGTCCCTCGGGGAACCCGTAGCACGGGACGTCGCGCTCGCGAGCGCCGTCGAGTAACTCCGCCGGGGGCGACTCTTCCCAGTCGGGCCACGCCGCTTCGAGCTGGTCGAGAAAGCTGATCAGGACCAGTTGCTCGTCGTCCGGATAGTCGGGGTTCGATTCCGCCGTCGTGTAGGCTTCGCCGTCGGCTTCGTACTCCCAGTCGGCGATCGTCCTGTCCTCGGGTCGCCAGACGATCACTGCCTCGTCCGGGTCGTCGTCTTCGCGGTCGAGCACCCGGGTCCCTTCGTGCATCGTCCCTGTTTCGGTGTCTCACATACTTTGTCTTTTCCGTCGATCGTTTTCCGCGAGTATTTACATCCCAGCCGTGTACCCTCGCGCAATGACCCGTATCGACGTCGTGGACAACCACGGCCAGTTCACGCACCTGGAACAGCGCGCGCTTCGCGACATAGGGGTCGACGTCGAGCTGATCGACAACACGACCCCGCCCGAAGAGGTCGACGCCGACGGGCTCGTCCTCTCCGGCGGCCCCGACATCGACCGCATCGGCAACTCCCCGGAGTATCTCGATCTGGATATCCCCGTCCTCGGGATCTGTCTCGGGATGCAACTCATCGCCGACGCACGCGGTGGGACGGTCAGTGAGGGCGAGTACGGCGGCTACGCCGACGTGACCGTCGAGATCGACGACGAGACCGATCCGCTCGTGGGATCGCTCGCACCCGAAACGCGAGTGTGGGCCAGCCACGCCGACGAGGTCACGGAGGTCCCCGACGGGTTCGTCCGGACGGCCCACAGCGACGTCTGCGGCGTCGAGGCCATGTCTAATACCGACGAACACCTCTACGGCGTCCAGTGGCATCCCGAGGTCGCCCACACCGAAGAAGGCGAAGAAGTCTTCGAGAACTTCCGAACGCTCTGTGAACAGCGCGAGTAGCGTCGACATCTGGTGTGGCGCGACTGTCGATTGTCTCTCCAGGATCGAACGCATGTTTTAACCCGCCCCCAGTCGGGCTTCCGATAGATGACGGCCACGCAGGGTAACCTGGCGGCACTGTCGCGGTTCGTCTTCCGGACGCCGCGGTGGTACACAACGCTGACATTCGCACTGGCGATCGCGGCCGTGAGCGGCGTCGCCGCCTTCGATTCGGCGTTCGTGCTGGACGACGCCTGGCAGGGCGTGTTCTTCGTCGGCTTGCCGACCGTCGTCGCGAGCCTGCTGACCGCTCCGCTGGATCGCCGACTCGGCGGACGGCTCACGTACAGCCACGCCTCGCTTTTGGCGCTGTTCAGCGAACTGCTGGTCATCGGAGTCCTGACCGCGGCCGCCGTCGTCGCGCTACTGACGCCGCTGGGTCAGCCGTTCGTCTTCGACGCACTGCTGCTGGCGCTGGCCGCGATCTTCGCCGTCCGACTGCTGGTCGTGCTTGCCGTCTCCCGCCACCGACTGGCGCTCGCCGCGCTGCCCGCGAGCATTCAAACCGTCGTCGCGGCGGCACTGCTGGTCATCTATACCGGCACCCTCCGGTCCGTCGAGGCGGGTGGGCCGCTGATCGATCGGCTGTTCTCGCGAGCGAACCAGGCCGACCTTCCGATAGTTTTCCATCCGCAGGATCTGCTCTTGCTGGCGTTGATGTGTCTCGTCTATGCCGGTGCAGTCTGGCTGTTTCTGGTCGTGATCGACCGGCCCTGGCGACGCAGCCTCGGTGTCAGCGCGCTCGGGTTCGTCAGCGGATTCATGGGCCATCTCGCCGAGGGCACGCGCGAACTCGAGAACTTCTTCGAGGAGATCGGCGAAACCGCGGTCGTCCCCGTGTCCGTCCTCTCGTTTCGCCGGCTCGGGACGACCGACGAGCGGACGGAGAAGGCCAGGTTCGTCCTGCCGATGATCCATCCCGGGCCGATGGGTGACATCGGTGGTGGCAACCTCCCGGTGCGGATCGACGAACACACGGACGGACTCGCCTTTCCGCCACACGCCACCGCCGGCCACGATTTCAACCTCGTCACCGAACGCGAGGTCGGGACGCTCGTCGACGCCGCGGAACGCGCTCGCGAGCGGATCGAGTACAGCCCTACGGCCACGCCCGGCTCGCGACTCGACGCCGGCGAGGCGACGCTGACGGGTCACGGCTTCGACAGCGGGGCTTTCGTCGCGGGCACGTTCGCCCCGGGATACGCCGACGACGTCGAGTTCGGCGTCGGACTCTCGGCGATGGCCGCGGCCCGAGATGGCCACTTCGAGGACGTCATGCTCGCGGACGCACACAACTGCAACGACGGGCTGACCGGCCCGGATCTGGGCCACGTCGTCCCCGGAAGCAAACGGGCGTTCGATCTGATCGACGGGACCGAACGGCTCGCCGCCCGGCTGGCCGACGCGCCGGAATCCTCGCTCGAACTCGGAACGGCACACGACCCCACGCCCTGGGGCCTCGAGGACGGGATCGGCTCGCTGGGGATCCGCGTGGCGCTGCTCCGGGTCGACGACCACACGACTGGATACGTACTGATCGACGGCAACAACATGGTCCCCGGCCTGCGCCAACGGATTCTCGAGAGTGTCGACGGCGTCGACCTGCTGGAAGTGCTCACCACGGACACCCACGCGGTCAACACCATCGACGCCGAGAACCCGGTCGGCGGTTCGATCCCCGAGGACGAACTGGTGGCGCTGATCGACGACCTCCTCGAACGGGCTCGCGACGACATCGAACCGGTCGAGGCCGGAATGGCGACCGAACGGGCCGAAGTCACGGTCTTCGGCAACGACCGCACCGAGATGCTGGCCAGCACCGCCAACGCCGTCGTCTCGCTCGGTGCGCCGCTGGCCGGCGCGTTCATCGTCGCCGTCCTCGCGATCAGCGTGCTGCTGTTCTTCCTGGCGTGAGGTGTAGACGTCACTCTCGGACGGGTTGTCCACCGTAGAAGCGCTGAGGGACGATTCGAACTACGCCTGGATCTCGCTTCGCTGTGCACACCTGGTCTATTTCAGATCTCGACAGCGTTCATACTATATGAATTGTAATGCAAAAACGCCGAGGGGGAGATTTGAACTCCCGAGTCCTCTCGGACACCTGCTCTCGAGGCAGGCGCCTTGGCCGGGCTAGGCTACCTCGGCTCATCAGTTCGTACCCGCGAGGGACTTGTATCCGTTTCGATCCACGCCCGGACTGGCAACGACTCGCATTCGACACGCTGAAGGAACGGGCCCGAAACAACGGGCGTATGGACGTTGCTGAAGCCAGCGCCGCCTGCGACTCTTTGCTCGGCGAGATAGAGGGTGCAGTCATCACCGACCGAGAGTTCCTCGAGACGGTTCTCCTGGGTGTGGTGGGTCGCGGACACGTCCTGCTGGAAGACGTTCCCGGAACCGGAAAGACCCTGACGGCCCGGAGCTTCGCGACGGCGCTCGGACTGTCATTCTCGCGCATTCAGTTCACGCCCGACCTGCTGCCTGCCGACGTGACGGGGACCCACGTCTTCAACGAGCGCGACGGCACCTTCGAGTTCAGCGAGGGGCCGATCTTCGCCAACGTCGTCCTCGCCGACGAGATCAACCGAGCGCCACCGAAGACCCAGTCTGCGCTGCTGGAAGCGATGGAAGAGGGGCAGGTCACAGTCGACGGTGAGACCCACGAACTGCCGGATCCGTTCTTCGTGATGGCGACGCAGAACCCCGTCGAGATGGAAGGGACCTTCGAACTGCCCGAGGCGCAGGTCGATCGCTTTGCGGTCAAGACCGCGATGGGCTATCCCGACCAGGACGGCGAGTTCGAACTCCTGCGACGCCGCGCCGGTCGCACCGAGCAGAGTCCGTCCGTCGAGACGGTCCTCGATCCCGAATCGGTTCAGGACCTTCGGCTGACGCCCGAGTCGGTCACCGTCGAGGAGGACGTGCTGGAGTACATGGCGCGGCTGTGTCGCCAGACCCGTGAACACCGCCACGTCGAAGTGGGCGTCTCGCCCCGCGGGACACAGCGGCTGTTCGAGATCGCCCGTGCTCGCGCAACGATCGCCGGCCGGGAGTTCGTCACACCGGACGACGTCAAACGCGTCGCACAGCCGGCGCTCGCTCACCGGCTCGTACTCACGCCGGACGCGCGCGTTGAGGACATCCGCAAGTCCGTAGTGATCGATTCCGTCCTCGACAGCGTCGCGGTTCCGACGGTCTGATTGTCGGGCCACCGCGCCGAGGCGATTCACCGTCCGAGCGAAAGCACAACCAGCACCGTCCCGAATACGAGCAGCGACAGCGCGATCCCGGGTTGCCCGCCGCTGGCCAGCAGGAAGACGCTGTATCCGGCGATGGCGACGGTGAGCGTGACTGCACTCACGGCCCCGGCGTGGACGACCTCGGCGCGGCCGCTCGCTCCGGTTCGGAGCTGTCCGGCCATCGAGATAGCGTTCTCGCCGACGTCCCAGGCCAGCACCGTCCCGACCATCGCCACTAGCACCGCCACCGGCGCACCGTCCTGGAGGCCCGCCAGCATGACGCCGACAAACAGAAGCGCAACCCCGACAGCGAGTACCGGCCGCGAGGTGCGATAGACGCCGAGGATCGCCACCGGCACCCCGGCGAGTGCCGCGACGCTCCCGCCCAGCAACGCGCCGGCGGCGGCCACCAGCCCGGCCAGCCCCGTCAGGACGAGTCCCGCACGCGAGGGCACTCGCTCGACTGTCACCGCGACCACCGCCGTTGTGCTCGGTCGACCGCGATCGAAAGCGGTTCGTCTCGCCGCCAGTCGATCACCCGCACGTCGGCGTCCCTGAGTCGGGACAGCCGGAGTCGCCGCTCCAGATGGGCGACCGTCCGCCCGGGCGTGTCCGTCGCCGTCGCGTCCGGCGAGACGACGGTCATCGGGTACCCGTAGGCGTGCAGCCGGCGCGCAATCGAGACGGCCGCGTCGTCGGCGAGCGGCGAGAACAGCACCAGCTGTGCGTGTTTCGGCAGTCGCTTGCGGAGCCGTCGCATTGCGAGCAGCGTATAGAAGTTCCCGTCTCCGCCCTCGGTGAAGGCAGGGTCCGTCGCCAACAGTCGCCTGGCGAGCGCCCAGTGGCCGTGCCCCGCACCGGGCGGGAGCCAGCAGTCCTCGGCTGCGAGCGCGCCGAGCCCGACCCGGTCGTCCCTGTCGAGCCGGCTGCGAAACACTTCGGCGACGGCGCCGAGGCTGCGCTCGATCGCGTTCGGTGCGTCGCGTTCGGGCGCGACGAACGCCTCGCCCCGGGCGTCAAGCAACAGGACGACCGTCGCGGCGTGCTCCTCGCGAAACTGCATGGTCGCCGGCTCGCCGCCGCGCGCAACCCGGTTCCAGTCGATCCGCTTCAGCGGATCGCCCGGCCGGTACTCCCGAACGGAATGAAACTCCAGCCCGCTGCCGCCGACGTCAGTGACGACTCGGCCGACGTCGCGGCTCGTCTGTGCGCGGACCGGGACCGAGAGATCGCTCGTCGGTTTCGGCTCACAGCGGATCGACGATTCGCCGCTCGTTTCGGCACGTTCGACCCGCTCGACGCTCCCGATGACGTCCCGGGCGATCAACAGCGGCTCCTCGAATGCGTGCTCGCCCCGCTCGGCTTCGACCACGTACGCGAACCGTGCCGACGCTCCGGGGCGGAGTGCCATCCCGTGACGCGGCGATCCATCCACGACGTTCAGCCCCGGCGGCACACCGTCGAGATAGCGGAGGTCGGACACCATCCTGTCGCCGACGTTCGAGACGGTAACCGTCACGCGGACCTGCTCGTCCGGGTCCGGTTCGGCGTCGTCGAGTTCGCGCTCGATTTCGAGCTGTGGGGCCGGCGTCGGGCCGACGTATCTCAGCGCGATCGGGCCGAGTCCGACCACGCCGGCGAGCACTACAAGGCCGGCGTCCAGGAGGACGCCCGTCCCGACTGCGAACAACGTCAGGCCGGTCACGATCCGCAAGCGGTCGGTCTCGCTGATTTGCCGTTGGACGTCGCTGAGCCGCCCGACCCATCCTTCGTCGATCTCCGATCGTGCACCCGAATCATCGGGGTCGGTCCACTCACGACCGTCGACGCCCAGTCGGCTCGCCACGGCGTCGATCGCGTGGCGGGCCTGTACCACGAGCGGATGCTGTCGCGTGGCGCGCATGCGGATCCGATCGCTGGCCGAGAAGGGGCTGCTCGACTGGAAAAACCCCGTCGCGGCGCTGTCGTCCGTCCACGCTCCCGACTCCACGACCTCCTCCCGGTCGGACTCCGGGACGCCAGTTCTCGACAGGACGTCTTCGAGCACTGCGCGCAGGCGCTCGCGTACCGCACCGATGCGCTTGTAGCGGCCCAGCGCCCCCTCCGCGGTCGTTCCAGCGAGGTCGGCGTCGATCGACGTCCCCGGCACGGTGACTGTCGACCGGTACTCGACCAGCGGCGGGTCGAGTTCCCCCTGCTCGCCGCGGAGGTAGTTGACGCCGAGCCCCAGTGCCGCCCCGACTCCGAGTATCGCCATCAGATACTCCACGACGACTATCGGATCGAACGTCGGCGCCAGCTCCGGATCGAGAACGAAGACGATCGCAATCGTGACGGCGAGCGCGCCGAGTCCGACCAGGACGAGCGTCGCCCCGGACAGGTCTATCTCGTCCGTCTCCGACAGACGATCACTCATCCGGCTGCCCTCCTGCCGCGTTCGCGATGTGGTCACTCATTCGGGTCCTCCTCTGCGTATGCTTGCTGTATGCGCCGCAACGCATCCTGTGCCCGCTGCTCGCGCTCCAGTGTCGGCTCTGCGTCGCCGTACCGGACTTCCTCAAACAGCCGCGTCAACTCCCGGACGTCCTCGCGGGACATCCCGGCTTCGACAGCGACGTCAGCGAACTCTTCGGGCGTCGTCGTTCGCGGGCTCCGAACGTCCAGCGCGTCGGTCATCTCTCGCCAGGCCCGGTAGATCGCGTTTTCGAGATCCGTGTCCGCGTCGAGCCGGTCGGCGGCTCTCCCGGCCGCCTCTCCGACGGCCTGGACCGACGACGGCTCTTCGGACTCGTCTCCCTCCGCTTCGACTCCAATATCGCTGTCACTGCCGGAATACCGGTAGATCGCACCGACGAGGACGAGCATCACAAGCCCGAACGCGCCGAGCACGCTCGGCGGTACGTCGGTGCGTTGCTGTGGCGATTCGGTCGGCGTTCGGCCCCCCTCACCAGCTCCGTCACGGTCCGATTCGTTGGGTGCCGGGGGACCGTCCCCGCCCGGTGCCGGGACCGTGTCCATGAGCAGCGACAACGTGAGGAGACTCGCGAGGGCGATGACTGCGATCACGAGGACGCCGATCGCGGCCCGGCGGGCGGTGAGTCCCCGCACGACTATGTAGAGTGTGACGAGCGCCGCAACGCTGAAGAGGAGTACCCCAAGAGACACGAAAAGATCCTCGTTTCCGCTGCTGCCCGTAGCCGAAGACGATGATTGCTGGCTCTCTCCCCCGCCCGAGTCTCCCGGATCGTCCCCGAGGCCAGTCCCTGGCGCGGAACTCGACGGCGTCGAGACCGTCGCTGCCGCGATCGCGAGACCGGCGACGCTCAGGACGACGACCACCACGGCGATGAACTGGCTGCGATTCACTCCCAGGGTCTTCGACCCCTCCCGTTTTCGATTTGTCGGTCCGTCCTCGTCACCGCGCTCGAACGAGTCACGCCGTTCGGTTCCGGTACTGTTTCGCGTGGACGCGTCTGCAGGTCCCAGACAGGGGATATCTGATCCGGAGTGGTGCAGTTCCCGCGAGCGTCACACCTCTGTCCGACAAGTGTAAGAAAACACATAGATGTTTCCGGGATTACTATCATTTTGCGCATGTTTATTGCTGAAACTCCTGTCAAATTTAGCACCCTAACCGCACGACGTATGGCTAATCACTCGCCATCTGGTTCGACCCGTAATACTCACTCGTCGACCCACTTCGCCGCTCGAATGTCGTAGCCACCGCACTCCGGACAGGAGTGGTACTGGACCGAGAGATCAGCCCCGCAGGACATACATCGATATGGATGCGGCTCGCTGTCGCCTCTGGCAAGCCGCGCCGCACGATCGAGGACACCCATCGCGACCCTTCATCTGGACACACGCGCCACAGCGATAAAAAAGGAGCCGACTGTTTATGGCCGCCACGTCTGCCGATTCTTCGCCATAACTGTCCTGTGACGTCCGACCCCAGATAGCCCCGGAGAGACTTCTCACCGCTCACGTCGTTCGCAGGCGAATGCTCGCGGCTTCGCCGCTCGCTTTTCCGAGACTCTCACGCCGTTCGAGTCTCGTAGTCCGCCCTCCCCGATTTGAACTCGCCGAGACAGTCCGGGCGTGCGACCTCGCTCCGCTCGGCCGTTCCGGGCTGTGACTCGTCTGCTCGAATCGGAGAGTGATACACTTGTCAGTCGACGCATTGCGTCGACAGAACAAGTCCGCCCTCCCCGATTTGAACGGGAGACAAGTCGATCTACAGTCGACTGCTCTACCAGTCTGAGCTAAGGGCGGTCGCACCTGAACGTAGTCCGCCTGGGAGACTTAAGGATTATTATTCGGGCCGGGGACGGCGGAGCCTTGACGCCAATCGTTATACGGTTGTGACGAGAAAATATACCTGATGAAGGCGCTCGAGTCGTGTCGATACTGCGGCGAGAAACTCGCCCTAGGCGGTCGTTCTCTCAGCTGCGACGAATGCGAGACGGGCTTTCACCTCGACTGTGCCGACCGAGCTGACGAACTCACTATCGACGTCAACTCTCGACTGCTTCGCTCGGACACCTACGAGATCGAATGTCCCGAGTGTGGACACCGCTGGGCACTCGGTTTCGAACCTGACGAGTGGATCGAATGACGCCCGTCAGACGCTCGGGAAGATTGAAATAGTTTGGCTGACAACGTGTATGACGAGTCGGATGAGCAAGATCACGTTCCGTGCGGACGAAGACCTCATCGCCCAACTCGAGGAGTTCGACGCCTCCAAGAGCGAGATCATGCGTGAGGCGTTGCGCACGTATCTCGACGAGACGTCGGCCGAACCGTCCGTCGAATCTCCGCGATCGGACTCCGTGTCTGATGAGACAGACAGCCTCGACGAACTCGTCGCCGAACGCGTCGACGCGCTCGTCGCCGAACGCCTCGAACGGACGTTTACGCCCCGTCAGCCCCAGGATATCAACGTCAACATCTCTGTCGACGGGGCCGACGCCGACACGGAACCAGAGGCGTCACACACGGAGGCGACTCGCGACGATTCCGAGCGTAAGACAGACGCTTCCGACGGCGACGACCAGCGTAACACGTGCGCACAATGCGGCGAAACCCTGTCGCCGTCTGACGTTTACTGCCCGAACTGCGGAGAGAAAGCGTCCCACCGGGTCTTCTGTGAGTGCGGCGACGAACTCCGCTCAGACTGGGCGTTCTGCCCCAGCTGCGGGCGACGCACCCCCGCTGCCGACGTGCTCGACAACTCGTAAAACTCCGAAAACGAATGGTAAACGGCCTGTGATCGCGTAAACGCAGAAGTGTCATACGCTAACCCTAACCTTTATTATCCCTTGGTCTGTGGTACTTGTTGCGTAAGACGGTCGTCTTACATAGCGGGCGCGACTTCGGCCATCGCGCCGCTGTCGTGCGGTTCCGCTGTGTAAACGCAGCGTGGACGCGAGTTCACCACCGTCTTACCCAAAGGGGAACGACAAACATGGAGCGTGTGACACTACGGATCCCGAAACAGCAGATCGAGGAAGTCGAGCGAATGGTCGAGACGGGGGAGTACCCCAACCGGAGTGAGGCGATCCGGTCGGCCGTCCGCGAGATGATCAACGAAGAGGGCACCGAGAAGGAGCGCCCCTCTGAAAAACGTAAGCGCCGGACCTGGGCGAAGGTGTAACGATGCAGGACATCGTCAAAGAGGCCCTCGAACACGAGGAAGCCGAGCAGCGATCGATCGACGACGCGGACGGAAGCGAGTTCGGCGACCCGCGGATCGTCATCGTCGGCTGTGGCGGCGCGGGCAACAACACGGTCAACCGGCTCTATAACATCGGCGTCGACGGCGCCGACACCATCGCGCTGAACACCGACAAGCAGCACCTGCAGATGATCGAGGCCGACACGAAGATCCTGGTCGGCAAATCCCTGACCAACGGGCTCGGTGCTGGTGGCGACCCTGGGATGGGCGAACGCGCCACCGAGATGGCCCAGGGCACGATCAAGGAGATCCTCGGCGACGCGGATCTCGTGTTCGTGACCGCCGGAATGGGCGGTGGCACGGGAACCGGTGCGGCTCCCGTCGTCTCGAAAATCGCCAAAGAGCAGGGCGCGATCGTCGTCGGCATGGTGTCGACGCCGTTCAACGTCGAGCGCGCTCGAACCGTCAAAGCCGAGGAAGGTCTGGAGAACCTTCGCAACGAGGCCGACTCGATCATCGTCCTCGACAACAACCGTCTGCTGGATTACGTGCCGAACCTTCCCATCGGGAAGGCCTTCTCGGTGATGGACCAGATCATCGCCGAGACAGTGAAGGGCATCTCCGAGACCATCACGCAGCCGTCGCTGATCAACCTGGACTACGCGGACATGACCGCGATCATGAACCAGGGCGGCGTCGCCGTGATGTTGGTCGGGGAGACCCAGGATAAAAACAAGACAGACGAGGTCGTCAAAGACGCGATGAACCATCCGCTGCTCGACGTCGACTATCGCGGCGCCAGCGGCGGTCTGGTCCACATCACCGGCGGCCCCGACCTCACTCTCAAGGAAGCCGAGGGAATCGCCGAGAAAATCACCGACCGTCTCGAAGCGAGTGCCAACGTCATCTGGGGCGCCCGGATCCAGGAAGAGTACAAGGGCAAGGTGCGAGTCATGGCGATCATGACCGGCGTCCAGAGCGCCCAGGTGCTCGGTCCGACGACCCAGAAGCAGGCCGATAAGTCACGACAGGCTATCAGTGACCCCGAGGAGATCGACTTCGACGCGAGCCGGAACGTCGAGAGCAGCTCGGCCGGCTTCGGCGAGACCGACGGTGGTCGCAGCAACCTCGAGCGAAACAACGGTCTGGACGTCGTCCGAACCGACGACTGATCCGTCCCGACCGCGACGCGTGCGGTCGGTTCGGAATCGATCGACGACAACGACGTCGGCGCGTGCACACGCCGTCCATCAAGGGGTGGTACGGCGTGCCGGTTCCGCTTTTTCGAACGACGGTCTCCGCTCTTTCCCAGCGACTGTACCAGTTCCGATTTTTCGAACGACTACTCCGGCTCTTCCAGTGCCTCGACCAGCGCGCACTTCCGACAGATGTCTCGTGCGGTCGGCGCGCCACAGCGCTCGCACTCGCCGTAGCTCTGGCGACCACCGCCGTAGGCGTCGGCGGCCAGCGCGGCGAGCTCCTCGTAGCCGGACATGATCGAGTGGCGCGTCCCGGGATGGTCCTCTTCGAGATCGAGCATCAGTCGCTGAATCTCACCGCGGAAGGCCTCCTCGGCGTGGGGGCATTCGGTGATGTGTGCCGGCAGGTCTTCGAGCTGTGCGTACAGCGCGACTTCTTTCTCCGGGACGTCCCGAAGTGGCTTCGCGCGCGGAACGTGATGGTCCTGTTCGGTTCGCTCGTCCAGCGGGCCGAGGCTGGCGTCGAAGTGTTTTGCGATCTGCTCGACGTCGCCCTCGAGGAAGTTCATCAGCGCGGTCTCGGCCTCGTCGTCGAGGTTGTGACCGGTCAGCATGAGGTCGGCGTCGAACGCCTCGGCGTACCGCGACAGGAGGTCCCGACGGAACACCCCACAGTACGCACAGGGGGCCATGTTCTCGGGGTCGTCCTCGGCGACGTCGTCCATCCGCACGCCGAACTCCTCGGCGTAGCTAACCGTCTCGTGTCGGATGTCCAGCGAAGCGGTCAACGCTTCGCAGGCGTCCAGACTCTTGTCTCGATAGCCCTCGATCCCCTCGTGGATGGAGAGCGCGACCAGCTCGATCCGCGGGTCCATCGCGAAGGTATCGTGTAAGATCTGCGTGAGGACGACGCTGTCTTTCCCGCCGGAGAGGCCGATCACCCACGTCGCCGGATCCTCGGGTGTGGCGTCGTCGGGCACGAGTCCGTCCTCCCGGATTCGTCGCCGAACCCGCTTTTCGACGCTCCGGGTGAAATGATCCGCACAGAGATGGAGCCCGGAGTAGGCGGCGTGCATCACCGCCTCGGCGCTGCACTTGTCACACTGCATCTGGCCGTCCTTGCCGATACGGTCGTATGACGGTTTCGGCTTCGGAACCCCTGTTTCGGCTCGGGGAGCCCTCCGAGCGGTTCACTCCGCCGCGTCGTCGAACGTCAACTCATCCCGGACGGCACGCGTCGCTTCGAGCAATTCCGTCGGATCGGCGCCGTCAGCTCCGGTCCGGGTGAGATGGCCCATCTTCCGGAGTTCGTACACCTCGTCTTTGCCGTAGTAGTGGAGGTGACAGCCGTCGGCCTCCAGGGCGCGATCGACGTTGTACAGCGTCGCTTTCTGCCGTCCGACGTCACCCAGGATGTTCGCCGACACTGTCGGACACCGCCGTTCGGTCGAGCCCAGCGGCCAGCCCAGGACGGCTCGGACGTGCTGCTCGAACTGGGAAGTCACACACCCCTCGATCGTCCAGTGACCCGAGTTGTGTGGTCGCGGGGCGATCTCGTTAAGCAGGATGTCCCCGTCGGAACCTTCGAAGAGTTCGATCCCGTAGACGCCGCGTCCCGACATCTCCGCGAGCACGTCGTGGGCGATCCCCTCGGCGCGCTCGATCGTCCCCTCGTCGGTGCGAGCGGGCGCGACCGTCTCCCGGAGGATCTCCTCGCGGTGGATCGTCTCGGTGACGGGGAACGTGTCGATCTCGCCGTCGCCTTTGACGCCCATGATCGCGAGTTCGCGCTCGTAGTCGACGAACCCCTCGACCATCGCGGGGCCGGCAACCTGCTCCAGTGCGGGTTCGACGTCGCTTGCGTCCTCGATGGCGACGTTGCCCCGCCCGTCGTAGCCACCCATCCGCGCTTTGAGCATGAGCGGATACCCCAGCTCTTCGGCTGCCTCGTAGACGTCGGCTGCCTTCTCGACGGCACGAAACGGCGGGACGGGAACCCCGGCTGCCTCCATCCGTCGCTTCTGGACGAGTTTGTCTTCGATCAGCGATAGCGTCTCCGGGTTGGGATGGACGGGCGTGTTGGTCTCCTCGCTGACCGCCTGCAGCAGTTCGGGATCGACGAGTTCGATCTCGAAGGTCAGCACGTCCACGCGTTCGGCGAGTCGCCGGAACGTCTCCCGGTCGTCGAATCCGCCGACGAGTTGCTCGCGAGCGACCGGTGCGGCCGGGGCGTCCTCGGTCGGGTCGGAGACGGCCACCTCGACGCCGAGCGGCGCCGCGGCTTCGGCGAGCATCCGCCCGAGCTGGCCAGCTCCGACGACCCCCAGTGTCGGGCCTGGAAGCGTCGTCATGTACTCGCGGCTATCCCTCGGGTCGCTAAAAGCGTTGTCTTCACTGCTTCAGTGCCGACGGGTCGATCAGGATCGCCGTCTCGGTGCCGTGCGTGCGGAGTTCGTAGACGGTGTACTCGTAGCCGTCGATCCCCTCGAGTTGCTGGGTGAGGACGGGAACCGATCGCTCGCGCGTGATGATAACCGGTGGCGGATCTCCGCTGACTGGTCCGAGTTCGGTCGAGGTCTGAATGCAGGTCACGTCCGCGCCGGCGGCGTGGAGATACCAGGGCAGCGGGAGCCCGTCGAACCACTGTGAGGTACCCATGCAGGCGGGGAAGAAGTACTCGCTCTCGCCGTTCCCGACGAAATAATTGCCGAACAGGAGGACGTCCGTCCCGTCGTTTTCGGCAGCGATCCGATCGATGGCCTGGAGGTCGTAGCGCATGTCGCCGGCCGGCTGGCCGTACTGGATCAGGTCGTTCTCCTCGGCGTCGGTGTCGTGGACGTACGCCGCGCCAACCGCCGTCGCGACGACGTGTCCGAAGACGACCACGAGCAACAGCGCGACGAGAACGGGCGTGACTGCGTCACGGTCGGTCGCGGCGTTGCGGCCCCAGCGGTAGAACGCTCCCAGCCCTGCGGCTGCGGGAATCGTCAACACGACGGCCGGGTGGGCGGCGTTCCACGGCCCGAAGATATCGAGCCCCAGCGGGTAGCCGATCACCGACGCGACGCCGGCGTAGGTGCCGAACAGGACTAGGTTCCGCGAGCTCTCGCGGCCGTAGCGCTCGTAGAGGAACCCGAGCCCCGCGAACAGCAGCGTCGGCAACGCGTGGCGTTTCAGGACGTCGAAGTACTGCGGTGCGAACTCCAGGTATCGATCCAGCAGCGACGAGTCCTCTCCGCTCGAGAGTGCCTTGTCCGACCACGTCGGATACTCGCTGTACCAGTAGTCCCAGGTGTTCTCGACGAGGTCCGGAAAGACGAGCGGGTTCGATATCGCGTCCCCGAGCGTGACCGATCCCACTGCCGACCCCGAGACTGGGTAGTGGTCGACGGCCGCTCCCCGGGGCGCGAACGTGAACAGCCAGACCCCGCCCAGCAGGACCGCGGCTCCGACGACGTGGAGCGGGAGCCCACCCAGCAGCGACACCGTCACGACTACGAGACGGCGAACCGCCCACGCGACCGTTCTATAGAGGGCTCCGATCGGGTTCCGAAGGGGCCTCGGGAGCACCGCGACGGCCGACGAGACGGCGCGTCGAACCCGACTCGCGAACGACGCGACTACTGCCACGCCGCTCGCAGCCCTGGCCGCGAGCCCCGAAAGCGGCCGAGCGGCTGCGTCCGGGAGCCGATCGACCACTGCCCGGAGACGGGCGCGTCCGCTCGCCACGATGGGACGCACGTCGGTTCCCGGACGAATTCCGGCCCGCACCGAGCCGATCTGTCGCCGGAGCAACGCGGCCCCGCTGGGATCCGTCCGCGGCCGGAACAGCGCGGTATCGAGCAGCAGCGCGCCGGCACCGAGCCACGTCAGCACGTAGATGAGTGCGTTCTCCTTGGAGGCGATCCCGAATCCGAGAAAGAGCGCGGCGGGGTAGAGATACCGGCCGTCACGGGTGTCGTAGGTCCGGACGAGAAAGCCCAGCGCCGTGAGCATGAACGCGGCGACCAGCACGTCACTGCGGAGAAAGCGAGAGTAGTACAGCAGGATCGGGTTCAGCGCCAGCAGCAGTGCCAGAAACACCGTCTCGTGGTCCCGGAGGTGTTCCCGAAACAGCAGCGCCGACAGCGGCAGGAAGCCCCCGACCAGCGCGACCGGAAGCCGCGCGTAGAAGTCAGTCGGGCCGAACAGCGCGAACAGCGGCCGAGTCGCGTGGTGGACGAACGGCCCGTGGATGATCGACCGGTAGACGAACGCGCCGGTCTCCTCGTAGCGGAGGATCCAGTAGGCGACCCGTGCCTCGTCCCAGTGCGCCGTCCGATAGCCGAGCCAGAACAGCCGCGCCAGGAGTGCCGCGATCGCGATCGCGACCACTGCGAAGACGAGCGGATCACGACCGCGGAGCGCTCCCGCCACCCGCGCACGGAAAGAGGGCTTCGACACGTTCCGACCCGCGTCCATACCGCCACCCTGTTCGGCCGGGGATATATGGGTTGCCGTCGCCGACCGATCACTTCCGGACGTAGACCTGGATCGTCGGCGTCGCCCCCTCGCGATACCGCAGGCTGAACGTTCCACGGTCCTCGTAGTTATCTTCCAGCCAGGCGGTCGGGACGCTGTCGTCGCCCAGCCGGGTGATCACGACTGGCGGCCGATCCTGTTCGACGCGCTCGCGCAATCCGGCCGGCTCTCTGGCGCAACTCGCGTTCGTACCTGTCGATGCCAGATACCATTGCATCGGGAGGAACTTCCCGAAGTCGGTACAGACGGGTCGGACGTTCCAGGCTCGCCCGGAGTGGACGGGTCCGACGATCGACGCGTCCTCGCTGGCGTTGCCGTAGACCAGCACGTCGGGGTTCTCACCCGGCGCTGCCGCCTGTAATTCTTCGACGACCGGGTCGAGATCATCGTAGGGCTGGCCGAACTGGACGAGGTCGTTGCTCTCGTGGGAGGGGTTGAGATAGACGTGCGTCGCCCCGCTCCAGGCCACCGTCGCGACGACCATCACGAGGATCAGCGCTGTCAGGCCGACGTCGATCGGTTCGTCTTCCTGGTAGGCCTCTCTCCCCCAGCGATAGATCGTCGCGAGGCCGACGGCGGCCGGGATCGACAGCGGCAGCAGGACGTGGACGTTGTTCCACTTCCAGCCTCCGCCGATCGACAGTCCGAGCGGGTAGCCCACGATCGACGCCGCGCCGGCGTAGAACAGGAAGAACACCAGCACGCGCCCCTCGGCGACGGCGTAGCGCTCGCGGACGAACCCGGCTATCGCGAAGAACACAAGCGGGGCCGACGTGCCGATCAGTCCGTCTCTGAGGGCGCCACCCAGCCGATCCTGGTAGTCCTCGAAGGTCAACCCGCCGGTCTTGCCACCCCAGGCGAGGTATTCGCCGCGGAACTGCTCGACGGTCGCATCGAGCAGTGGCCCCCACTTCGTCGGGTCGCTCATCGCCTCGCCCAGCCCGACGGTCTCCGCCTCGCTGGCCCCGGTGAGCAACCCTTCGAGCCCGTCCCCGCGCGGCGCGAACATGAACAGCCAGACGAGCGCGAACACCGCCAGTGCTCCGAGGGCGTGCAACGCGTACACGCCCACGCGCTTTCGCGTGTCTAGCTGGGTCTTCGCCCGCCGGGCGTACAGGCGACCGGTCGTCGCCAGCGCTCCAAGCCGATCGATCCCGGTCCGGTTCGACCCCGGTCGGTCGAGTGCCCGATCGGCCACGAGCACGCCCGCGCCGAGCCAGGTGAGGAGGTACAGCAGCGAGTTCTCCTTCGAGGCGACCGCGAGTGCGAGACAGAGCGCCGCGCCGTAGAGATATCGCACTCGTCGCCGTTCGAGTAGCCGGACGATCATTCCGAGCGCGACGAAGGCGAAGGCTCCGACCAGGACGTCGCTGCGCATGAACCGCGAGTAGTACAGCAACACGGGGTTGAACGCCAGGAACAGCGAGAGCGCAACGGTCTCTGCGTCCCGGAGGTGATCCCGGAACAACAGTGCAGCGAGCGGCAACAGCCCGCCGATCAGCGCCACGGGAAGCCGCATCACGAAGTCGTTCGGACCGAGCAGCCCGAACAGCCAGCGATCGACGTGCTGGATGAAGGGGCCGTGGACGATCGACCGATACGCGAAGTGACCCTCTTCCTGGGCATACAGCGCCCAGTATGCGACACGGGCCTCGTCCCAGTGCGCCGGGCGTGCGCCGAGCGCGATCAGGCGAGCGGCCAGCGCGAGGAGGGCGACGACTGCGACGCCGAGGAGGACGGTGTCGTACTCGCGAAGACGGGCGACGACCGGGTGTGGGGTCGGTGACGAAGACGGGACGCGTGCGTCCGGCGGGGCGTCGGACATGCCCGGATGCGTGGCGCGAGCGGATAGAAGTCTTCCGATCCCGACGACAGTCGTCCCCGAAGTGGAACGGTACATCTTTCACCGACGGCTCCGACCCCGCAGGTATGGTCAGGCTCGGGCTGGTGATCGGCCAGTACGACAAGCACGGAGCG
The DNA here is from genome assembly GCF_025517535.1 of Halapricum hydrolyticum. Lineage (NCBI taxonomy): Archaea > Methanobacteriati > Methanobacteriota > Halobacteria > Halobacteriales > Haloarculaceae > Halapricum > Halapricum hydrolyticum. Next base: position 27,740 of record NZ_JAOPKC010000020.1, on the reverse strand, counting down.
GTACTTTCGGAGATGGAAGCGTCGGCTCGGGAGGCCGCCGACGAGCGTGGCGCGGAGATCGTCGAGACGCTGGAGGTTCCCGGCGCGTACGACATCCCGCTGGCGGCCGACCGGCTCGCCCGTCGCGACGACGTCGACGCCGTTGTCACGCTCGGGGTCATCATCTCCGGGGACACCGACCACGATCAGGTCATCGGCCACGCCGCTGCAGGAGGGCTCACCGACGTGAGCCTCGATCGAGACACGCCGGTCACGCTCGGGGTCATCGGCCCGGGCATGAGCCAGGACGAAGCCGCGGCCCGCACCCACAAGGGACGCGAGGCCGTCGAGAGCGCCATCGATATCGTTGCCGAACTCCAATCGTGAGCGACACACCCGTTTCAGAATCCCAACCATGAGCTACGAACCAACGTTCGCAGACCGCGTCCAGCGCGTCGAACCGTCCGCGACGATCGCCATCTCGAATCTCGCCGCCGAACTCGAAGCCGAGGGCAAAGACGTCGTCGACCTCTCGGTCGGCGAGCCCGACTTCGACACGCCCGAACCGATCAAACAGGCCGCCAAGGACGCGATGGACGCCGGCCACGTCGGCTACACATCCTCGAACGGTATTCCAGAACTCAAGGAGGCCATCGTCGAGAAACTGCACGACGACGGGCTCACCCAGTACGGAACCGAGAACGTCATCGTCACGCCCGGCGGCAAGCAGGCCCTCTACGAGGTCTTCCAGACCATCATCGACGACGGGGATGAGGTCGTCCTGCTCGATCCGGCGTGGGTCTCCTACGAGGCGATGGCGAAACTCGCCGGCGGCTCGCTGGCCCGCGTCGACACCGCCGCTCACGACTTCGATCTCGAACCCGCACTCGCGGAGCTGGCCGAGACGGTCAGCGACGACACCGAACTGCTCGTGGTCAACTCCCCGGGCAATCCTCACGGATCGGTCTACTCCCGGGACGCCCTGGAAGGGGTCCGAGATCTGGCCGTCGAGCACGACTTCGCCGTGATCTCCGACGAGATCTACAAGGAGATTACCTACGACGACGCCGAGCCGATCAGCCTCGGCACCCTGGAGGGGATGGAGGACCGGACGATCACGCTCAACGGCTTCTCGAAGGCCTACGCCATGACTGGCTGGCGGCTGGGCTATTTCGCCGCCCCCGAATCGATCGTCGAACAGGCCGGGAAACTGCACAGCCACTCGGTGACGTGTGCGGTCAACTTCGTCCAGCACGCCGGCGTCACGGCCCTCGAAGCGGTTGACGAAGAGATCGTCGAGATGCGCGACGCCTTCGAGGAGCGCCGGGACATGCTCGTGGACCTATTTGCCGAGCACGGCAAGGACGTGCCCGTCCCGGAAGGCGCGTTCTACATCATGCTCCCGGTTCGCGAGGACGATCAGGCCTGGGCCGAGGAGGCCGTCGAACAGGCACAGGTCGCGACGGTTCCGGGCAGCCCGTTCGGCACGCCTGGCTACGTCCGACTCTCGTATGCGGCGAGCAAGGAGCGACTCCGCGAGGGCGTCGAGCGACTGGCCGAGGCGGACCTGCTGTAGTCGCACGTCCTGATCACGCGACGCATTTCGCTGTTTCGGGGTCGCAGATGTTTTCTCGAAGGGACTGTCGAGAGCCGTACGCATCGCGGATCTAGAACGTCGCCGGACGGGGGCGCTATCTTGGCTGGCGTCCACCAGAAATATACATTCCCGCACACATATCTGCGATATGAGTGTTGTCGGGGTGGTGCGACTCCACGAGAACCTCATCCTCTTCGAAGAGACGTTCGGCGTCGACCACGGTGTCGAGGCGAAGTTAGGGGACTTCCACTACGTCAGCGATCAGGACGGGAACAGGCAGTACGTCTTCTTCCTGTGGTGCTCGGGAGACGACCTCGACGCGTTCGACGCGGCGCTTGCGGCTGACGGGACCGTCACAGAACGGTACGTCGTCACGGAGACCGGCGAGAAGGCACTCTACTGCGTTCGAACTCGCTGGTTCCCACCCGAGCAGCCGCTCGTGTTTCCCCTCTTTCGGAAACTCGACGTCACGGTTATCGAAGCCAGACGCGACGCGGACGGGCTGCATCTTCAGGCCCGGTTTCCGTCGCGGGACGCGCTCCGGGAGTTTCGCCGGGAAGCGAGCGCCATCGCCGATCGGGTCAACGTCGAGCGACTGTACGTCGAACGCGCCGCTAAAAACCCGCAGAGAAAACTCACGGGCCGACAGCGCGAGGCCCTGGTGCTGGCCTACGACCGCGGCTACTTCGAGACGCCCAGTCAGGCGACGCTCGAGGACCTCTCGGCGGAGTTCGGCGTGACGCCACAGACCCTCTCGAGGCACATTCGCGACGGCGTCGAGAAACTCGTCGAGGACGCGGTCGCAGAACAATAAAAGTGCTTCTCGATAAGCACGTGAACCGATCACAGGTAGCCAACAACAGTTCTGTTGGGGGAAAGAGAATGGTTCAGGCCCATCGGCGCGGACTCGACGTGGTGGAGGTGCGACGACGATGAGCCGAACGCGAGCGGTGTACGTGGGTAGCGACGGCAACTACTACGGAGAGGCTGACATCTGGGAGCGGTTCGAGACCGGCTGCTGGGCACCCTTTGCCTGGGACTCCGAATCCGGGGAGGAGTGGGTCGAGACCGACGAACAGCAGTTGCTCGTGCTGACGCCGACTTCACCGGAGGAACTGCCCCAGAGAGTCGATATCGAGCGGACCGAGGCCGGTCTCAGTATCGACAGTGCCGTGTGACCGGATCTCCTTGCCGTCGCTACCCGCCGATTCGCACCGTTCAGTACCGCCGACCGATTCGCGCCGCTTAGCACCGCCGCTGTACGATCCGGTCGATGATCTGACCCGTAGAGAGGAGTCGCTCGTCGGACGACGATTCGAGCGCACTCACCCGTTCGACCGCACAGTCGATCCCGCGGGTCGCGAGCGCGTCCGAGATAGCGGCTTCGTCGTGGTGCTGGTCGTGACCGAGCACGATCACGTCGGGCTCGATCCGTTCGATCGGCACGAAGATGTCCTCGGTGTGTCCGAGATGCGCCTCGTCGACGGGATCGAGCGCCTCGACCATCGTCTGTCGCTGGCGATCCGGGACGATCGGCGGGTCCTTGTGGGTGACGTTCTCCCGGCGTGCGACGATGACGTGCAACTCGGATCCGAAGGCCGCCGCTTCCTGCAGATAGTGCAGGTGGCCGGGATGAAGAATGTCGAAGGTGCCCTGGGCGACGACCCGCGTCAAAACAACCACCCGCCGCGGTCGTCCTCTTCGCTGGGCATGAGCTCGCGGTCGATGTCTTCCTGGGTGAAATCGAAGAACTCCTCTTCGGGCGGATCGACGTCCAGCACCGGGAGATCGATCGGTTCACCTTCCCGATCGAACGCCTGCCAGTCGTCGCGCTCGTAGGGTGCGCCGACGATGATGTGTACGTCGCCCTTGGTGAAGGTGGCGAGGTCGGCGTCGCTGGGCCGGAGGACGCCGTTTGGATGTGAGTGGACCGACCCCGCCGCGCGCATGTCGTTCGGGATCATGCTGGTCTTGACCGTCGCGCTGACGGGGTTCGATTCCGTCCCGGGGATGATCAGCACGTCCGTCAGAACCGTCCCCGACTCTTCGAGGCCGAGCTTGCGTGCGTCCTCGCCCCGGAGCAGTCCCATGTACTCGTTGGGATGGCTGTCCCGGGAGGCTTCGAGCGCGAACGTGAGTGCTGACTCGGCGATGCCGATGATCCCCGAGTTACGGAACAGCCGCATACCCGTGTCTCGGGGACGGTTCCTTCTAAACCCTTCGAGGGAAGCCGGCTGAGACTGCCGGCTGTAACGCTCAGAGTGGGCCTGATAGTGATTACTGTACGTCTGTTCCGGATCGATCGCACGGCGTCGTGCGGTCGAACCGGGAAATCGTTACAGCAATCACCATGAGCAGACAGCTCACGGACGTGGAGAACCGTTTCCAAAGCTTAAAACCCCGACAGAGCGGAGTCTGTTCCAATATGACAGCATCCGATTCCGAGCCCGGCGACGGCGATTCCGGGCCGACGGTCTACGATCTCGACCCTCGTTGCGATCACGAGGCGGTCGAAGCCGGCGAACTCTATCACGCGACTGTCAACGGCGTCGTCGACTACGGCGTCTTCGTCGACATCTCCGATCAAGTCTCGGGACTGGTCCACGAGTCGAACCTGCTCGGCGACTACCAGGTCGGCGACAAGCTCATCGTCGAACTCGACGACGAGCGCGAGAACGGCGACCTGAGCTTCGTCGAGCGCGCACCCGCGACCTACACCACCGAGGCCGTCGAGTACGGCGCGGGCACGACCGTCGCCGACCTCGACGAGCACGTCGGTGCGACCGTCCATCTGGAGGGCACGGTCGTCGGGATCAACCAGACCGGTGGGCCGACGATCTTCCAGGTGCGCGACGAGACCGGCGTCGTCCCGTGTGCGGCCTTCGAGGACGCGGGCGTCCGCGCCTACCCGGACATCGAACTCGACGACGTCGTCCGGCTCAGCGGCCACGTCGAGGAACGAAACGGCGGTGTCCAGATCGAGGTCGAATCGCTCGACCGGCTCGAGGGTGCCACCGCCGAGCAGTTCCGCGAGCGACTCGAGGCGGCCCTCGAGGAGGCGGCCCAGCCACACGACGTCGAGCCCCTCGTCGAGTGGGAGTCCTTCGAGCCGCTTTACGAGGACCTGCAGGACGTCGCACACCTGCTTCGCAAGACGGTCCTCGAAGGGCGACCGATCCGGATGCGCCATCACGCCGACGGCGACGGGATCTGTGCGAGCGTCCCCCTCCAGCTCGCGCTCGAACGGTTCGTCGAGGAGACCTACGAGGACTCTGATGCAGCCCGGCACATGCTCAAGCGCCTGCCGAGCAAGGCCCCCTTCTACGAACTCGAGGACGTCACTCGCGACCTCAACTTCGCGCTGGAAGACCGGAGCCGCAACGGACAGAAGCTCCCGCTCGTGCTCATGCTCGACAACGGCTCGACGGAGGAAGACGTCCCTGCCTACGAGAACCTCGCTCACTACGACATTCCGATCGTCGTCGTCGATCACCATCATCCCGACCCCGAGGCCGTCGAACCGCTGCTGGAAGCCCACGTCAACCCCTACCTGCACGGCGAGGACTACCGGATCACGACCGGCATGCTGTGTGTCGAACTCGCCCGGATGATCGCGCCCGATCTGACCGACGATCTCCGTCACGTGCCGGCCGTGGCCGGCCTCTCGGATCGTTCGGAAGCGGAGGCCATGACCGACTACCTCGATCTGGCGAGCGAAGAGGGCTACGACCGCGAGCAGCTCCGGGAGATCGGCGAAGCGCTGGATTACGCGACGAACTACCTCCGCTATGACGACGGCGGGCCGCTGATTACCGACGTCCTCAACGTCGATTGCGACGACCGTGACCGCCACGAGGAACTCGTCTCGTTCCTCGCCGACCGATCCGAACGGGACGTCGAACAGCAACTCGAGTACGCGAGCGACCACGTCGAACACGAACGGCTCGCCAACGACGCGCACCTCTACAAGATCGACGTCGAGAACCACGTCCGGCGATTCACCTATCCCGCGCCGGGCAAGACGACCGGCGCGATCCACGACCGGAAGGTCGAAGAGACCGGCGAGCCGGTCATCACGATCGGCTACGGGCCGGACTTCGCCGTGCTCCGAAGCGATGGCGTGCGCCTGGACATCCCCGAGATGGTCGAGGAGCTTCGCGAGGAGTTCCCCGGTGCGGGCGTCAGCGGTGGCGGCCACCTGGTCGTCGGGTCGATCAAGTTCGTCCGCGGCAAGCGCGAGACGATCCTCGAGGCGCTGGTCGAGAAGATGGCCGACGCCGAACTCGACTCCGACCTGCAGAGCTCCGCGTCGCTCCCCCACGAAGAGTAGCTACCGCCCCTCCCCTGCGAACTCGATCCGTCGGCCGAGCATCCCTGCTGGCACGACTGTCACGGCAACCACTATCACTGCTCCGACCGGAACCAGCGTGATCCCGCCGCGCCAGTCGCGCTCGAACAACTCCGTGAAGTAGGCACCCGACTCGTCCCCGTGCAAGACCAGCGCCACCTCGCGGTTGTTCTCGTAGGCGTTGGTGTTCCAGTTGAGGCTTCGTAGATTGGGTTGGCGTTCCAAAAACAGATCATAGCCACCGACTGTTCCTTCGTAGACCCGGAATTAAGAGTTAGCGTCATCGGGGCTTGGTTCTCAAACATCTCGTACAAGGCACACCCCGGGTTTCCTAAGTTCTCGACTTTGACTAAGAGAGCCTTGGCGATCCGACCGGTGACCGCTCAGCAAACACCCCTCGTTCGGAATTAAATCTACAGTTATCCCGGGTTCAGAGTGTCGTGATATTATTGTAACTGCTCACGAACCGTATCGATGTATTCCGGCTTAAGCCGGTGTTTGGCATGCCGGAAATCAACATTATCCTCTCTTGGCTCAAAGAGTTTTATTTCCACCATATGGCGAGGGTAGTTTGAGTTCCGCCTTATCACACCATTCATTCCGCGCATGGTCAGGTCAATGCCGTAGTCCTCTCGAAGCCGTTCACGCACCTCGGGACCAGTTAGGGTCTCACCGTCTGCGTCAGCGAGTACTTTCAAGACACCTTTTTGATTTTTTGTCAGTTCTGTCAGGTCTGTTTTAATATCGGAGGTCATGTTACAGTCTCAGTAGAGTTGACAACTCATTACACTTGTTTTGCTACTTCTTCGTCTGCTTCTGCTGTTCAACGCACCACTGGTAGAGTTCCTCTTTCAGCTCGGTTGGCGTGTCGTCGAATACCATACCCAATCGCCATCCAAGGTTATGCCAAGACAGCCCTTTGAGTGCCCTTGAACCGAACTCTTCTCCCTGCTCGGCCTTGGTCCACCCTGCCTTGAATGATCCTAACCTATCATTACCAGGCTCGGGGAAGACTCGCTGATCTTCGTCCCAATCGTGCTTCACACCATCAAGCCGCTCAGTGCTAGAGCCAGATCCTTCTAATTCTCTGACGCCTGCTACGAACAGGCCAGCCCAAGTCCGGCCTTGATCTTCTTTGATTTCTTTCATTTTCTCGAACTGTTCGTCGTCAAGCTCGAATCGTATTTCACGCGCCACACTCACACATCCATTTCGAAAGTACTTATGTGCTTTGACTCACTTTTAATTTTGAATTTAGATGTCTTAGAAGGCCCGTAGATCGAGAAAACACCAATAAATCCCACATGTACACGTCAACGAAAGACGCCACTAGCTATCCGACAGGATTACAGTCCTGACTCAGCACAGATGCTCAGTTCCGATGTCACTCCACGTCCGACCACCCAAGAATCAGACGAAACAGACAACCGAACCGGCCCTTACTCTGTGTCGAGGGTGGGCCGCAGGTAACCGCTCCTGACTTGCATGTCGAATGGGTGGCCGACGAGTTCTTTGAGCTGATCAACGGTTGTGATTTCGTGTGTTGCGACATCTTTTGAGGCCGCGATAGTTGGATTGTCAGATGGGACGTAGACGATGCGGAGAACGTATGGGTGGTCGGATTGACTGACGTGTATTTTGCATTGCTGGTATTCGTTAGTAGAGAGACGGATGCTGTAGGGCGGCTCAGTGGTTGCGACGGATTTGACTTCGACTGGACACGGTGAAAACGCGGTTCCATCTTGCGTGACGGGATCAATTAGGTCGAACCCGGGCCCTTGTTCTCCGGACACGTCCAGCAATGCAACTGATGCGAGATCAGCGAGTGATCCATCGGTCGGAATTGATGATTGCCAGTCGATGAATTCGGTTATGACGCGATCTGTCTCCTGATTGAATAATGGTCGGAGTTCGCGGGTCCAGCGACGTTCTGTATGCCATTGATAATCAACTGCTTCATCACCGTCGGCGGTCTGTATTCTGTACAGTGAGTTGAACTGGTTGACAAGCGCCTCTTTAGGTGTTGATTCTGTATTTAGCCAGGCAGCGGTTCGGGTCAGAATTTCGAGGGTGACCGCGACTTCGGCGAGTTCCCCACGCCCGGTGAACGACCCGGGACCGCCACCGGTACCGCCGCTGGATGGACTTCGCTCCGGCGTGTCAGCATTGACACTGCCGATGGATTCGTCGTTATCGAGAATTGCGAGTGAAGTAACATCGTGTTCGCGCAGATAGTTTGTTGCAGACGCGAATGCACGTTCCTTGTGATCCGGGGAAGAATCAGCCGGGGCTGGTAGAGGCTCACCGTCGATGATATAGGCGCGGACTTTGTTGGCTGTTTGATCCGGAATCTCACTCGTTAGTTGTGAATGAAAGCGATCAATCAGTGCCGTGACGCGGTCGTTGACGGTGAGATCCAACCAGTAGGTTCCGAATTTCTCGGTGGCAGCATATTCTGGTAATTGCTCGTGCCAGGTGAGGGTCGTTCCTTGGTTCTCGATTGCGTCGTGCCAATCGGAAGGCGAGGTAATGAACTCCTCATCTGTCTCTACCCATACTGCATCAGCTTTTGATAATCGACTGCACTGGTCTGCTATTGGTTTTGTGACGAAGTTCCCGGGCAGGTCGCGGGCATGAACAGCGAACCATTCGATCAGTTTTTGCTTGCTGTCTTCCGGTTCGAGCGCCGTGATGTGTTCACGGATCGTTGCAATGCCATCGGGGCCGGGGTTGAAAAGCAACGCGAGAGCCTCTCGTATTGGCTGGTCAACGTCGCGGCAACGCTCAAGATATGTTTGGAGTTCATCCGGTATGTGGGAAAGGTTAGTGTCACTACGGATAACATCACCGAGCTTTTCAAAATCAGTATCTTGCTCTGAGTGTTCCAGGAGTTGTTTTGCGGCTCCTTCGACCGATGGACGGGGATATCCGAGCCAATCAAGTAAATCGGCGGCGAGTTCGAATCGTGTTCGGAGATTGGTTCGGCGTCGTTCTTCAAGGAACTGTTCGGCGTCCTCAACCGGATACGTGCCTTCGAGTCGGCGGCGTGCCTGCATGTACTCATCGGCCTCTAACACGGACTGAATCGTCCCGAGATTCCCGAATTGCTGTGTTAGAAGTGCGATGGCCTGTGTGAGGTCTCCGATAGCCGGCGTATCGATTTCTGAAGCAACGACAGCGATCCCTTTTTGATCGTTGTCGTCGGCTGTTGAGTCAGATTCCTTTGGGAGGTAGTACGTGACAGAGCGTGGGTCTGAGAGATCAGCTCGGATATCGGCAGGCAACTGGTCAATTACAGCGATGGTGTTGATGCCGGTCTGCAGTGTCTTCGTCGCTGACTCTAGGCGGTCGTGACTCCGGGCGGAGATGGTTGCCAGAAGCAACGGAAGACGTGATTCAAGTGTCTCGGTCCATTCCTGGAGTTTCGAGCGGTTAATGACCTCTGTCGTGGGGCGGGTTCGCTCGATGAATTGTTCAGCGGAGAGGTGTGGTTCTGTGGCCGAAATCGATGGGATACTTAGTGCTGTCTCGGAAAATTCGGCAAACCCTGCTTGCTGAACGGGATGTTCAAAATGGTATCCCGGTTGACCTTCATAGGCTTCTGAGAGTGCTGTTTTCACCCATCGGGTCGGGTTTTCACGCGGGTATCGCCAGACAGCTGTTCCGCCATGCTCACGGATCCACTCGATCGAAGCCGTATACCACTCACCGTTTCGCTTCAGGGGGATATGCGTGAGTGTAGACAACAGTTCGTTCAATACTGAGTTGATTTCAGCATCGTCGTCTGGCGCATCCCACGCATCAAGGACCGGTCGTAGTAGTTGTGAGTATGCCCGCTTCCAATTTTCTAATTGAGTGGATGGAATTGAGAGAGGAACCGGCTCGTATACGTCTGTGAGGTCGGAATCCTCAGTTTCAGCCAATACAGCTTGTACCCGTTGCAGGCGATGCTCTGCACCTGTCACATCCAATTCCGAAAGGGAGACAACACCAAGATCAGCAAGTAACGATTCACTGACCATCACTTCATCATCGTCAGGGTCTATGTGTGGGAACAACCGCCATCCAGTTCGACCCCCTCCGTCTGTTTCGATAACAGCGAAACTTAGCTGATCACGTTCTGATTCCCACGTCTTGTTATCTTCGAGGCTTTCTGTTATTTTGACAATAGGGCTCCAGATCGGGAGTTGCCGTAACTGAAGATTGGCGACTGTCGGGACTGTCGCATCAGTCATGGAACAGCCATTATAGCGACGACAGTGCCACTTCGTGGTGAGCAGATTCTGACGGTATTCCGTACTGTACCGATGAAGAAGTGTCCGAACTCGGTCCGGATTAGATTCAAGTGTGGCTAACTGCGCCGGGTCGAACCACGCCCATCCGATCAGATACGATTGCTGTTTTGATGCCTCCGCCGACGTTGGGGCCTTCTCACATCCGAGGTGACTAACTGTGCTCCGGGGATGGTAATTGTAACTCGTAATGAACGGGGTGTAGTCAGTGGCTGCGATTGCGGAGCGGAGACTGTCCCTGTGATTCACCGCCCATGGTGGAAGTTCTTCATCGGTCCATTCTGCTGGATGCCAGTTCGGTACCCCTTCGTTGACTCGTGGGTGTGTGTCTCCGTGAAGAGGCAGGTAGTGAACACCGGGCAGGCTGCTGACGCCAAGTAATGAGATGGTACGAGCCAAGTTCTTCTGCGTTTCATCATCTGTTACCGTTCCAGGGAACGCTTCCCAAGTTGCGGTGTCGGGTGTCGGTTCTGGAAACGAGTTCGAGGCGAATTCATCGGTTGCTTCCCACGAGGAACCGTCGGTTCCGCCCGAATCTTCGTCAATTGAATCAACTGCTTGAAGCGCGTGTTGTCGAGACTGCTGCCACGTATCAGACAGTGAGAAGTCAGTCAGCGGTATCTCCGGGAATTTGGGGTTGCGAATTGATGACCGCCGGATGCCGAGCCGAAGTCGTAATGTTGACCGCCGATCTGTGTTGGATAATGATTTGATGAAATGCGATTGGTTCCCCACAGACAGTTCTGACTGGCCAAGAGCTTCCGAGTCTACCTCGATATTCGAGACAAGGTCTGCAAGAGCTGCAAGGCTTCCAAGGTCAATGTCCCGAGTGGGTGGCTTGAATGTCTGAAGCAGTGCTTCGTACAGACTTGGGAAATCAGTGTATTCGCGGACACCCCACGTACGGGTTTTACCAGCCTTTCGCAACACATCTGTCGCTTGACCGCGCTGCGATTCTTGATCTAAAAAGAAAACGTCGAATTGGCCGTGTTCTGGCGGGTATGAGAACGGCAGTTCCTCACGATCTAATCCCCACAGTACTGTCCGTGTTGATCGTGCTCCTCGCTCAATTTGGCCACTCGGGCTTGGTTCGATCGGTACAAGTTCAACTGTCTCATCACTATCGGCCTGCTCACAGGGAAGCAGATACACTCCTGGTAGGGTGCCGGTCAACCACTCTTTTTCAAGTATGGTTGAGATCGATGTATCCAGCTCAGTAGCGGCCTTGTCGATCAGCTCGACCACTCCGGCGAACATCTCCTGGCCACGGCGAATGTCAACAACCCGCGTCGGAGTTCTCTTCTCCGATGATTTAGCCTCGTCTACAGCAAGAATGGTATTTAGCCATCGTGCCCATTCTTTCAGTGTTTCCGTTGCTCGGTCTTCCCCAACGAACGCTTCCCACTGCTGTCGTTGCCGTTCCGCATTACTTCCTTGTGACTGTAACTTCAACGCCGCACGGAGCGTTTCCGGTGTCGGGATTTGATGAGAGTCCGGTGTCGGTGCTTTTGTTTCAGAGGCTTCTGTTATCTCGGATGCTGCTGCGATTGCTTTGAAGTTATCCGCCGAGGGATATACTGTAGTGCTATCGACAGTTGCAGGTCCGCTCAACGTGGGAACTGTCGGTGTCTCCTGTAGTACCTTGAGTATCTGCTGCCGGAAGTGAGCGATGAGGTCAGTTGTATCCTTTGGAGATTCGGGAACCCGATCCGGATTCTTGTCTGAATCCGGAAGTAATACCCACGGATACCGACTCCAATGATCGGCTGTTTCTCGATCAAGGGCTAATGTAGCTGTTCCGGCCGCGATTCGTCCGAATAGTTCTGCTCCGTGTTTGAGGACACGCCGATTGTGATCGGCACTTCCCCGACTCAAGTCTTTTCGCTCTGTCGTAACTCGAAGCCGGCCGTGGAAACAGACTGGAAGAGCATCTTCCGTGGCTGAAATGGGATAGTAGAGATGTAACGGATAGGTGGTTCGAGCAGTCCCATCTGCACTCACTCGTGGTCGCTCAACTATGACTCGCGGTCGCGTGGTTTCTACCCCATCCCATGTCGCTGCGTAACTGTCGTATGTTAGCGTCTGAGTTCCACTGTCTGTTTTAATATCAACATCGAATCGGCGGTGGTTCACGCCCTCATCAGGAACAGTATGCTCTGGTTCCGTCTCGCACGCGCTCCAGTGTTCCGTTTCAATTGTCGTATCTTTAGAGATCCGCTCAAGATACAGATCTTCAATCTTTCCGAGGTTGATCAGTGTTTCCGGGTCAAACCCTTCTGATCGATCGCCGTGATGCGATAGTTTCTCCCACAGTTCGTCAGCCCGTTCAGACGGACTATCTGGTGACTTAATCGGGGTCGGGATATCGAATGCTGATAGCAATGAGCGCCACATGTCGTCTCTGTACTCAACAAAAACTGCCGTCCGAAACGGGACTGACGGAGGCTCTGCAAACTGAGAAAGGGTCTCCTGTGGTGCAGTCAGCAACTGATTCGCTCGGCTTGCGAGCGTTGTGTTCGATGGGCCAGAGTCTGCCGGATCAAGTGGCCACGGGAACCAGAACAGTGGCGCTTTGCCTAGGTCGTCTTTCGGATCAATTGGATCGGATTTGAACTGAGGATGTGGCTTGAACAGTCCATTCTCAGCGGCTTCAGCAAAGGCCCCAACCAAGCCATCTGTGAAATCTAATTCGGCAGGAAGGTCATTCCCGAACCGTGCTGCCACAGCCGCTGTAATATATGCACGACTGTATCTGACTCGTAATGGCTCTTCGTCCTCTGGAAGCCGCGACCAGACCTCAAAATCATCGCCCACTGCGACAGTTGACTTGAGTCCAACACCAATATGGCCGACAGAATCTGAGTCCATATCAACACCCGCTTCCTCATCAGTCTCCTGATCTGTCTTGTTGGACTCACCGATCATTTTCACTGCTCGTTCCGTATCTTCATCAAGCAAATCGAACGGTTCGCCTGTGTTCGCTACCAAAATTCCTTCATCGAGAATTCCAACATAGACTTGTCCAGGGCCAGTCGGATCAATCGCGTCGCGGGCATTCTGGATCAACTCAATGAGTTCTCGTCCTTCGTGGCTTCGGGCGATTTTCTCTTCGCTATTTCCGTGACTCGTTAGTTCTGAGTCGTATGCATCCCGAAGACTCCGACCTTCCTCAGCGGCCTCAGCAAGGGCATCAAGTCGAGAATTAACGCGTTGCGCAAGCCAAGTCGAATATCTCGCTGAACGAGTAGTGGACACCTCCGGGTTGACGCGTGACAAGTATATAAAAACCGGCCTCAACCAGATGTTTATTGATCCCACAGGACCATTTTCCGTCACTTCGAGGGGTTGAGCAGTGTCTAACTGAGACTAACATTCTTGGATAGCCACTTCCGACTTGTCTGAGAACTCGGAACCGAACATCCGTTATCACTCCAGTTATCGGTCCAATCTCTGCAAAATGAGTAGCTATCTCTGTAGTTTTGTTTTACAACTCGGGACTCTCTCCAACTGCAGCGAGACAGTGTGGACGACCTCGCCGCCGACCTTGCGGAGCTACAGAAGACAAAGAGAGCATAATGGGTGTCGATATAGAGAGAGATACTGTAGTTGGTTTCTCTGTTTATCATAATGGACTGGCAATTTTTTGTCCACTGGTAGCGAGAATTGGGATGTGAACAGAACCCTTGACTTGAGTGTGTTGGACGCTATTGTCCGAGAGTACACGGAAGCACAGTCACCGGTCACTCAGGTTCTCATCATCGTCATAGGAGTGGTATTTGTTGGTGAGTTATTAGGAGCTGCTCTCCTCACAAAATCTAACAGTGTTCGTATCTTCGCTACCGGGATTTTTGCTGTACATCCGTGGGTGGCATGGCCCCTCTCACCCGTGTTACACAAGGGTCTCCAGCATTTTCTCGCCAGTGTACTGTTTGCTCTCCTCTACGGAATTCCCGTTGAAAAGCACTGGAACTGGAAGGCTTACTCCGCCTTTATAATTGTAACAGGGTATGCTACAATCGTCTCCGGGACTGCTTCACTGTGGCTATTCTCAGACAGTCAACTGGCCTTCTATGGAGCCAGCGGAATCATCTATGCTCTTGCAGGTTATTCATTCACGCACTTCACTCTGGAACATGACGACATGGATCTGGTTGAAAAGGTTGCACTGTTTTTTGGGGTAATAGCCCTTGTGTCGGTAGTCTTTGATATCGTCACCGGACCATACTTCACTCCAGAGTGGATCAACGGAGGCCATCTATCCGGATTTGTGATCGGAGGACTTGCCGGCTACTTTGGCCCGAATGAGTGCAATGATCAAGCCCGCTCAGAGACCTGTACGATGCATCCGCACCAGCAAATTCAGAATTAATTTACACTGGTCTGGCCAATTTCACGGTTCTTGACGACGCTATGCACCGTCTCCGATTCCACACCCCTGCAACTTTGGGTGTACGATGCTTCGCCATTTCGCGCCTTGGCCCCGCACTCCGGGTGGTTTCGCAGGTCCTGCCTGCAGTGGTGGGAGGGCTTCCACCCACGCCGGGGCCGGTGCGGGGAGATTCTCTCTCTTAGTTCGACAACTCCCATCGCTTGTGTCTGACGATACCCCTGTCCGCTACCTCGTCTGGAGTTAGTGACTGTAGGACCAGGCTCTCAAACATTTCGTGCGCTACACACCCCTGATTACCTAAGCTACCCCGTTATTGTCTGTCGAATAATTCGAGACACCCCCCGTGACCACGTTTCCGAAGCTTTTCATTTTGCTTCAACCTTGGTGTCTGGCGGTCCGACTGACCGATCGCAGCCCGAGCTGTTAGGTGAAAATAGGCCCGGACGGATACTTTTTAGCGAATGTGCGGTCGTGACCTGAACAGAACACTCGTGAGAGAGGATGAATTATAGGGGTTCACCAACTTTTTCTCATAACCCTCGAATATCCAACTATGGTTGACCCTGTCTCTATTTCAGCAAGTCTCCTTGCTGGCCAAGCGGTGAATTACCTCAAGTCAAAAGGAAAGAAGGCGAAATTTATGGCCGACGCTATCGATAACGCCGGGAATCGGCTTGAGGATCGCCACAAAGGACTGGATGTAGATGCCTTCCTCGATGTATTCACAAAAGCAGAAATAGAGGAGGCTGTCCAAGAGTTTGATGCAGGTGCTGATCCGATAACGGCTGAGGAAATCGCCGATGCGATTAACGCCGATGAAATCAACGCTGATGTATCGACGGAGGAACTGATTGAGGAGTTCCTTGATTTGCTTGAACAGGAGGTTAGTGCGGATCCAGCGATTGGAAACAAGATACTGACAAACCACACGCAACGGATTCATGACCTTGCGACAGAACTAGATGAGGGCCAAGAAGATGTTCTTCTAGGGATCCAGGAGATCAAGGGGCAGGTGCGCGAGTCGGCTGAGAATAAGGGCTACGAGGTGTTCCAATCAGTCGAGAATTACTATGATCTGCAATTGCAGGGCGATCATCCTAATGAGCGGTACGATCTACCATTCTACGGGCGACACGACGAGATTGCAGCGTTCATCCAGTTTGTGGAATCTGACCGGAACGTGTTGATCGTCACCGGTCCCACTGGCATCGGAAAGACCCGGCTCGTCGTTGAGGGCAGTCTTCGAGTTCAGACTTCACATCCGGACTGGCAGGTCTACACGACGGATCTCCTCGCCGGAAATATTGACGAGGGTCTTAGTGAGCTTGATCTTGAACAGGAAGATGGTGTTATGTTGTTCGTAGACGATGCGCGTGACACGGACCAAGTCGATCGGATGTTTGATCTCGCTGATAAACATCGTGATCAAGTCAAGCTGGTGTTCACCGAACGGCCGTATTTCGTCGAGCACCTACAGGAGAATGCAGGGAGGTTTTCGCTAAGTTATAGTCAGCAGGAACTCCGGCCGATTAACACAGAGGATTTGAAGGACTTCATCCGAGATTCCTACGACATTACTGCACCGACCACTCTTGATTGGATTGCGCACATCAGTGAGGGTCGGCCGCAAATTGCTCATCTTGTTGCCGATGCGCTCGCCAGTGAGGACGACCTTGTGGATGACCCAATCGCAGAGAGCGAGGATATCCATAACAGCGTGTTCATGGATGCCATTGCCCCGCTCAAGGATGCGGCCGCTGACCGGCAGTTCGGCGATCCGCAAAAAATTGAAAGCTATGTTGAATACCTTGCCGCAGTTGGGCGATTGGATACGTCTGATGATGACTTCATGGACGCGTTCCGGAACGCACTTGATCTTAGTTCGGACGTAGAGGCACGATACCGCAATCTCCTGACGGAGACGCAGGGTCTCGTATATGAACGGGGTCAGTTCCTTGAAATTCAACCAGACGTTCTCCGAGAGTACCTCGTATTTGACACGTTCTTTGACGGGTCGGCACGAGATTTCAAAGCTGAGGTATACGATCGGTTCGGTCAGTTCACCGAGGACGAACAGGCCAGTACACTACTTGCTGTGAACCATCGATATGGTTGGCGCGGTGCAGGGAGGATTGTCGAAGAAATTCTTGCTGAACATCGGGATCAGATGGAAGAGTATAGTGTCTCCCGGCGTGTCAACCTGCTTCGTGATTATTCCTTTCTTGGCTCAGCCAAACCAGTCTACGGAATCGACCTCGTTGACGCTGCAGTTCCGGATGAGGCTTCTGACTTAGACGAGGATGACGGTCTCTCGCGTGTGATTGTTAAGGCACCGAGTCCCGTAGGAAATCTGTGTCTGGCAGCTAATTCGATACTCCATCGTGCATTGCTGCGGGAACCCAAGGCGGCAACAGAACGACTGATCGAGATAGCCAATACGTTTTCCGATCAGGGTGCAGTCGCTGACGATGCAATCCAGAAATTACGACAGGAACTTGAACCTGGACTACAGGCCTCACCCGCCGCACAGAAGCAGGTGGTCGAAGCGTTGCGGCCATATTTGCTCAACCGTGAATTAGCATCGGGCTTGAAACGGGAACTTATCGACGTGGTTGGAGTGGTGTCGAATGTCCGGATTCACGATTTCTCATTAGATCCTGTCGATCGGTCCACGATGCGTACCAGGACCGGACCAATCCGAATTACCGAGGACCGGCAGAATCTCCGGTTAGCGGTTATTGACCTTCTGATTGACGTGGTCGAAGCAGAGGATGACGCCGACCTACAGCGGGAGGTCGTCGATAGTCTGACCGGGTTTTACCAGTCACAGACGGAGTACTACTACGCTCACGACGTGGTTTATAACGAGGAAGAACTCGATCGGATCTACGAATTCGCAATCGACTTCGTAGCGGACGACGGTGACCTACAATGTATCCAGACGTTGAGTAAGCTTGATGCTCCTGATCATAAGGGGGCCCTCGGCATTGAAGAACAGGTAGAGCGACTCCGTTCTTTGCTCGATGAACACAGCGGCTATCAGTTGATGAATAAAATGAATCCGAAGACGGTGGGTCGTGGATTAGAGGAACGAGACGAGGAGATCCGAGAGTTCCTTCGGGAACGCGAGGACGTTACGAGGGACATGGAGGAGGTTGTGGAGATTGTCGAATCTATTCCGAACCAATCCTTCACCCGGTTCTTCCAACTCCTTGGCGAAGAACACCCGGAGACTGGAATCAATCTCATCAAGAACCCTGAGCCGAGCATCATGGGATACCTTCCGAACATCGTCTTCGGTGTCTGTGTTGCACAACCTGAATCCGGGAAGGGACTCGTCACTGAGTTTATTGCTGAGGGGCAGATTGAGTTGACTTGTGCTGGTTTGAGAGCGATCGATTCCGACGATCATGTGTTTGTTGTGGAGCAAATCGAAACGCTGCTTGACGAAAACGCGCCATACGATCCGGAGTTCGTAAGTAATGTGGCGCGTGTTGTACATGGTCAGTGGGATGACAACCAGGATTGGATACAGTCGGTCATTCTACGGTTATTTGAGAACGCCCGGACGCTAACGACACAGGCCGTCGATAATCTGTTGCTGCCGCTCCCCTTGCACGACGACGAACAGGTACAGGCCGTTGAGGATGATATCCTGTTCGCGGTTCTCGCCTATGCAGAAGAGCAGGGTAACCTCAGCAATGAATCGCATGACGTTTCGCTGGCAGTAGCCGAAACAGCCGCCCGGTATCCCGACCGATTCGTCGAGTTCTGTCTCAAGCGGTGTGAAAACGAGTACGCTGGCACGGCTCTACTCCCGCCACATCTCGATATCGATACTGAACGCATGCGAACCGCGGATGAGTACGATCAGGCAGTTGAACAGCTCATCAACCTAATTCTGGATACGGATGGGTACCATCCGCTTCTATTCAATGATCTGTCTGCAGTCTTCCCAACCCGGGACATTGCCGACCATCTAATCTCTGAAATCTCGGGCTGCTCCGACGAGCAATTGGTGCGTGTCATCCAGTACTGCAGGCAGTTTGCTATGACGGAGCCTATTGCAGATCTTTACCTAGCGATCATGGAGGACGGTGTGGGCGATATTCGGGACGCAGAATCAATTAAGAACTGCATTTTGGCCGCCATCTCAACGGATCCAACGGCCAGTATAGCGTTTGCGAGTGCAGATATGGAAGGGCGGAAAGAACGAGAACTGGAAACGCTTCAAGAGTGGCAGGACGATCATGAAAGGGAAATCGGGGTGAAACGATTTGCGGATGAGGCCGAACAGTATATCCGCGACGACATTGAACGGATGAAAAACTTTGTTCAATGACCATGTGATGGACGATGTACATGACTACGCCTGCGATTACTCGGAGGAGCGAATCGAGAGAAATGTACGCGAATATCACGGCGAATAGAGACACAATCTATGCATAACGGATTCTCGTCTTTCCAGAGTAAGAAAGCCCCTGATAGCGATAAAAATATCTCCACTGTACTACGAATATCCGAGCGAGACAGTGGTATTGAACTCAGTATCTCCTACAAGGAAGCAATCAAATCAGGGACTTCCTTTAAAACTCAGCAGAGCTGTGATCTAACGTTATCCGGTTTGTCTGCTGCTCAGGTCTTGGATATCGTTCAGTTACTTGAGGAATGGATTGAATCGGAATCGCACCCTACGGTAAAGCTTGAAATGGACGATGTTGATGGACTTCATACCTATGAGGAGTCCGAATCATACGGACGTTCGAGATCTCATGAAATCGAATTCACAGAAGTTACAATCTCAGTCAGTAAGCAGTTTGTCGAATTTGTTTACTGGAACGACTCTAAATCAGAGTGGGTGGATGTGTCAATCCCCTCCTCAGAAGTAGTTGATCACGGTGTTCCTCAGGACATTCAGAATGTCACGAAGCTCTATCAGACATTCTATGACTTCTTCACCATCGAATATTCCGGTAAGACAGACTATTTCGAAGAAGAGGGCCCCATTTCATCTGAGAGGCCATCAGTCTATCAAATAGAGCAGATTTTTAACCGATTTGGCGAAATTTCTATCCCACTTCGAGAACGGAGAGGAGACAGAGAACCGCTTACGATAGATGACGAAGCCGATGTTCAGTATCTTCTTCATGCTCTCCTCAAACTGTATTTTGATGATGTTCGGAGGGAACCTCATACCGAGCGGCACAGCTCCGTTGATCCTCGAATCGACTTTTTAATACAGGATGAGACCATCGGTATTGAGGTTAAGCGGGCTTCCCCCACTCGCAGAGAAAAATCACTTCGGAAGGAATTATCTGAGGATAAGGAACAGTACCGCCTTGATACGAATATTGACACTCTTCTCATTTTCGTATATGATCCACTGAAACAGATTGAAAACAAGGCTGAGTTTGAGGGATCATTTGAGCAAGAAACTCCTCAGATGAAGACCAAAGTAACGGTAACGAGATAGTTGGAACACTTTTTTAGCTGAACTGGTTTTCACCGACACTATCGCCACTTCGACTCAATGGAGGTGCAGTAGCGCAAGCCGAGTACCGATGTGTTACAGCAGTCCTTCACTGTCATAGCAGGGTACTGCCCGTGTACAGGGAGGAGTGACTATTTTATCAAATCCTTCAGAGTGGTTTGGAGCTGACCCACGTGAGTTGTAGCCGCCCGTATTCAAGTAACGGATTCCAGAAATCTCTCCGACAGCATACGAGACCACGCTCGCAGGCAACAGGTAGTACTGACAGTCCAAGCCTCTGGCTGGTTGTCGCAGATGTATTGGTGGATGTCACGGGTCGGGTTCTCAGACTGGTCAAAATCTCGGACTTAGAGAGGTGGCTGCCGTCATAGAAGAATAAGTTGGGGGTATAAATGAGCACACCTGGAACTCCATATTATGGGCCGAGGAATTCTCACCACATCAGATAAGAAATGGCTTCGCGGAGAGAAAGAGTACAACAGTAAGCAGTCTGATTCCAATAAGCGGAAGACCATCAGAGATCGAGTATTCCAGGCGTTACTTGACTTTGAGCTACTGGCTAGCGAGTTATCGGATGCGGATCGCCAGAAAATTTTTGAGCGCTTGTCAGATGAATCCGACTCTCATGGAGTAGACGAGTCAGCAGCTGTTATTGAGTTCCTGTACAAGGGCCTAAGCGATCTAACAACAGATCCGAATCATATTGCTGCCGGCCCCAAAGAAACCTCTGTGGAGCGATTCCTTGCCTTCCGGAATGCATTAACCTCAGGTGTCGAAAGAGGAAAGTCTGAATACACAAATCCACAGGAAGAGCCACCAGATATCGTCACTGTGGCTTCGAACGCCTATCTATTTGAATTTCCTGACGATGACGACGTCCGGGCAGAGCTAGAGACTGAACGATTGAGAGAAATTAACAATCAATCACCCGGTGACCACGGAAATCATGACGATGTTGCCTTCTTCCTGCAGGCAATGATTCAACGTCAAATCCACGAGCGTATTTCTGCGCGTCATCAGGCGGCTAAGAAAGATCTAAAGGACTACAACGATTTTGAAGGCGATACAGTTGACATGTCTTAGAAACAGAAGCGAAATAATATCGATCGAATGTGTGTTTCTGCGAAGATCTCGCACAACAACTAGTTTCATGCTGATGGGATTGGTGAATAACACACAACCCACTGTTGGAGTGATTGGAGATAATCCGCTACGTCTAACGCTAAACTGTTGACTCAGTCACTTAGCCTATCACGTTGTTCTGTAGTGATCTGTCTGAGGACTATATACCTCCCCCTGCTGTGATAACTTCTCCAGGGTCTTCTTTACTTTTTCAACAGAAACATTTAGTTCTGCAGCGATTTCTTCGACAGTCGAACCGCTGCCAACGCGACCGTTATTGAGCCCCTCAATAACCTGCTTAATGGATTTCATTCGTTCGTGTTGACTCATCGAGTTCCCGGTCTCTATGAGATCGGCATCAAATTCTCCAGTTTCCGGGTCGATACCAACGTCTTCCAGTGACTGTCGGATTAGTTTCACTGCCCGTTCAACGTCCTCAACCTTGATCGTCTCAGATAATCGAGCACGTGCTGACGAGGCAGCCAGACGGAGGATTCCTTCTTGCTTCCGTGCCGTTACCGGCACAGCATTCGGATTCCCGTTGTCGTCGCCCTGCTGACGGAAGTGGGTATAGGCTTCGACTGTTTTCTGCTCTACACGCTCGTCTTCGACGGTCGGGACAAGCTCTCGCGCACGCGAGATGTACTCCCGGATTATGCGTGACGGGATGTTTCTCTCTGCCTGATCGCGGCTGGTTTCTCCGGTTGCTTCCTTCTCTAACGCCCCGAAGTAACTATTTGTAATAGCCTCACCGACCGCAGCATCGTGTTCAGCGTCAACAGTGTCTTTCAGCAAGAAGATGAGATCGAATCGAGACAACAGCGCCTCGTTGAAATCGATCTGGTCAGGAATCGGTTCGTATTCGTCGAACCGTCCGAATTTTGGGTTACCCGCTGCTATAATCGCCGTATAGGCAGGTAATGAGACTTCCTGATCGGCTAACGATGCATCCACTCGCTGCCGTTCCATCGGGCTATGCAGTGCCTCGACAGCGTCATCACTGATTTTATCGATTTCGTCAATGCCACAGAGCCCGTCGTTCGCACGAACCAATGTCCCTGCCTTGATCGACCACTGTGACCCTCCGAAGTCATCTTTGACTGCCGAGGCGGTTAATCCGGCGGCCGTGGCGCGTTCACCGACTAATTGTGACCGTGGGGCCAGATGATGCGCTTCGTCAATCGTCTCCGACTTCGCTGTCCCGGGATCACCGAGGAGCAACATATGCCAATCACCACGAATGCGTGCCCCATTCTCGTGGTCCGATCGCGGCCCGCCAACCAACTGAAGCACGAGCGCCTCTTTGATAAGCTCGAACTTGTCGGTTTCCTCAATCCCCGGTAACAGTGACGCAGTCAGGTCTTCAACCGGCGTCTCTGACTCCGTAAGCACTGCGAGTTCCTCATCGCTCACATCCTTGTCACCGGTCCCATCACGCAGCTCTATGTCTTCCGCATCCAAGCGATAGGGATACTCCGTTGAATCAGGATCGGACCCATCAAACGTGAGGACGCCAGTGACCGCTGCACGCGACCCGACATCGCCCGTATACTCGCCAGCCAACTCGCCGTTCACTACCGCAGTAATTTGGCTTTCGCCATCAGTAGCATCCTCAGGGGGAGTCTTGATCCGCACCAATTGCCGGTCGCGGAATTCCGAGGTCTCATAATCTAACCTGAATGGCCCTTGACGTTCACAGCCCTGACATTCGTGAGGTTCTGTCAGACGGTCATTCTGTTTTGGTTGTGAGACCTGCGTTATAGTACCGCACCGTTGGCAGACAAACGACCCATTGAGCAACACTGGCTTGACAGCGCTTATCTGGGCAAGTTGACCGACGACTGTCATTGCCGTCCCCGTATCTTCCGGTCGATAACAACCTACCTCGCGCTGGTTTGCGACGTTCGTGAACCGTACCGTGACCCCGCTGGACAAGTCCTCCCTGTCGATCGGATCGGTTGCGTCTAACCTGTGTAGGGCGTCAACGAAGTGATCCCGTATCCGATTCGGAAACTGCACGATGTCATCTGCGAGATCGTGATTGAAGCGTGCGACATGGCCGCAGTCAATGACCAGCGACCGGTATCCGTCCGCCCACTGTTCGATGAGGGTCTCAATCTCGGCCTGATACGCCTCCTCAAGGAAGTCTGCAATCTTCGCAGACACAGTCTGATCTATCGGGTTATCGGGCATCTGTACCACCTCCGTCGCGCTTCTGTGCGCTCTTCAACTCGTGTTTTTGACTGCTGGCTCCAGTATCGGTCGATTGCTGTGTGCCTCTAACGCCACGCCTCAGACGCTCCGGAGCAACACTAATATCATCATGCGCAGACGCTCGCGCCCGGATGTCTGCGACAATATCATCACGCTTTGTCTCAGATGGCCCGGAATCATGCTTCACGCGAATTGCGTCCTCAATGTGGCTCTTGTAGGCTTGAATCGTCTTGTTAGGGTTCTCCTCCATATCGTTCAGTATGGCGTCGAATATCTCAGTGAGGCCCCGGCGCTTCTCCTCAATCCGCTGCAATCGCTCCGTAACCTCACGGTGTTGTTGTCGAACGTCTTGTAACTCTGCGACGAGTGTCTGAATCTCATCACGGAGCTGTGACTCACTCTCAGCCAGGGTTTCGCTGCGGCGTCGAAGATAGGCCCCGCTACCTTCGTCAACCCCGAGCGTATTTTCGATGATCTCAATTACTAACTCATTCTGAGCGAGACCGCGCTGATCTGCGACTTCCTCAATCCGTTCGCATACGTCCTCGGTCAGTCGCAAATTCTTTCGGCCAGGATCAGTCATGTTCTCCCCGGGCCGTCGGCATCGAATTGTGCTGTACTTCTCCAAGTTCAGTAACCCGTTGGCACATGGTGCCAGATCTGGCACCTGGTGCCACGCTTGTGGGGAACGGATTCAAAACCGGACGACACGACAGCGCGTCCTGGTGGAACTGGACGGGATCGCCCTGTTTGGGGCTTGCAGCCCCGATCAATTCTATACGTTGGAACGCTCGTTGCATTGCAGTCTAACCAACGGGCCCGGTCTCCGTCGGGATTATTACGCAGTTCTTGATGAGGTCCTTTAAGTCAGCCTGCTACGGGCGCGCCAGTCGCCACATATTTCATCGAAAATCGATGAACCAGCGGAGATCACCCGGGTCGGTCACCGATCCTATTCCACAAGGTCATCTGCTGCAAATCGATTGTCTATGAGTGCATCTACCGGTTCATCGGCGAGAATATGTAGACGCGATCGTTTCCAGCATGGCTTGTCGTTAACGAGTAGTACCGTCTTCGTTTAATTTCGGTAATATACTGGCACTAGGTGCCAGAACTGGCACCTGGTGCCAGCCGCGCGCGAGACGGTTCATCGAGCAGGAACGAATCGAACAGGAAACACTCACCGAAACCACAACCTGGTACTGTCTGGGCTCGATGATACCCCCGATGTATCGTCTTATAGAGGAAGGCATCGATGCCACCGATGAGATGGAGGCGGGGGACTCCCTTGCCGATTGCTCAAGAATACGCGGTGCTGAAAGACAAGTATGGAGTCGCATAAATGACCGTCTTCAGCGGCGAGGTGGCGATTAAGACGTTTCTTGCTGAGTTGCTCCTGTCTGCTCTCAATCGGCGTGTCTTTTCGGTCCTCCCTGCGCGTTTCGGTTGGGATCGATGAACATCCCCGACTGCACCCCATCCGCGGCGTTGGACGCGTTGAATGTTGCTGCGAGTGCGCCCGCGTCGGCTTGCAGGCAGGCGGCTTTTCGTGGCGGATGAGACCGTCTCTGGATTACGAAGATTTCGTTGCATCGTGGGGTGAAGTAGTGGGAGTGTTGCGTTGAATGGGTAAGTCGGAATCCGGCGGGAGACGCAGTGTGTAGGCGACTTCTCGACCTGGTTGCTGAGAGCACGAGGGTTTATACCTGCGTGCTGGTTTTGCCTGCTCACCACGCGGCGACGTGTGAGTCGCTTCACGGCGAATCCGCCGGTGTAACAACAGAATGACATTCGAAAGAGAACGAGTTTGGAAACGAGAACAGGGCCATCCCATCGACGCGGACCCAGTGGTTGGTGTGAGAATATGAACGCTGCTACAAGATACGTGGAGACATCGAAGACGAACTCCCCAGTGCACGCGTATGTTGCAGATCACGGGCGAGGCGTCTCGAAAAGTGATATCGAACAGACGACGGTTGCTGGTCGGTCGATAACTCTCTCTACCGACGTGGATACTGACGATCAGGATCTCATCGCAGACGCGATTCAGGCCACTAACCCAACCGGAAAGGAGTGTTTCGCTAATGCACTGAGGATGTGGAAGCATAACTCCAGACTCAAATACGTCGAAGGAGTCGCAGTGATAAGTGACCTCGACGCCGGTGGCTTCGAACACGCGTGGTGTCTGCTAGATGGTGAGCATCTCGTCGATCCGACAACAGAATCATTTGATTGCTATCACGGCGTCGTCATCGACGATCCCGAAATCCTACGCCGGTATGCCGAAGAGTACCCTCACGAAGGGATTCTCGGCAATCACAAGAACCGATACGCATTTCTTCGAGACCGAGGGTACGTCGATTGATCCGGGACACTGAACAGAATTCTGTGCCGCGATGTCCTTCGTGACCCTCTCGTTAGGTAGACTTGCTGCGAAGTCGCATCGGGAACCCGATTATTGTTCTCAAACTGGATTAGACCTTCAGCATATGATCGTAGATTCGTTCGGTGGTCTCCTTCGCTAAGCTCGCGGAACTCACGCTGTAGGACATTCTACGAGGGGATATCATCCGCCCCTTCGTACCGAGCAGTGTATGACGACAGAATCGACAGAACCGACAGGAGCGGCACCAGATAAGTACGCATGCAGTTCGTTCTCATTTTGCCCGCGCGCTAATCTCAGAAAGTAGCCAATCTTGGGCTCGAAGTGGTCATCACGATCGTCTACTCCCAGAGCGGATCTATTTGTATAAATAACCTGTCTTTTCACAGACTGTCAGTAGGAGTGATAGACTCACAGTACGACGATTGAGATAGTTCTTCTGTTTCGGAAGTATTGAAAGCTAATAACTAAATAGAGCGTGACCATGCCGTCTCTGTATTAGATATAATATGAATAGGATGAGATAAAAATTGACTATTGAAAGCTAAGAACCTGAGTACTATACGTTAGGAGAACAATAGTTCAAATATGGAAAACTTCACTATAACCGGACCAGACGATGAAGTTCAACGCTGGAAAGAAGATGCTGATGAGTTGGGGATCACCCAATCACGATATGGAAGGGAGCGAATCCGAGCAGGCAGACGGCTTTGGGGTGCAGGCAAATTCCAGGCCGATACCTTAGCCCAACTTATTGGAGATGGAAATGAAACAGAGGAGCCACGTAGGACTGAATCTTCTCCAGCCACGATAGAGAATGACCTTGCAGAAACCGTTCTGCGTGAACTTCCGAAAAAGGGTGAACGAAACCCTGTTGAGCTGTCAAACCTTCGTGAATTAGTCTTCGGAACTGAGGAAGAGCAACGAGAAGCCATTTTAGCTGCCCTTAAAGTGCTAAATGAGCAGGGAGAAGCAGAACGTACTGTAGAAGGAGGGTTTGTCAAGACCAAAAATGACAAAGAATAATTCACCACCAAAGAACCAGGCAGATAGCCAGACACGCCAAGAGCGCAAGCAAGAAGCAGAGAAGGAGTGGAAAGAGCATCCAATTGAGATGTATCATGGCAGTCAGGATTTAACAAAACCCCACACTTCCAGAGAGGAAATGATCTTGACCCGGTTTACCGAATTCTTGAAAAATTCGGAAACAGTTCCTGACGTTGTTTCCGGTGTCAGGGATGTTGTTGAAGATGATATAGAGAAATTTGTCGATTATGATCTTGACCCGGATCCAAGCTTGGGTGACCGAACAATTATTGATTATCTAAATACACTATCGAAATTCTACAAAAAACTCTTGGATAAGAATGCAATAGGAACCAACCCAGTAGACTCGAAACTTTCCGAAGAGCGTGAGGAGCGTGACTGGGGTTCTCCAGACCGCCCATTCATCCCCTTTGACCACATGCAGCGGTTTCTTGGTTGGCTTGATACGCCGTTTGCCCGGGCATTCTTCCTTACTGGATTAAAGACTGCAAGCAGGGCAGGAGAAACAGTCAATGTCGATATTCGCTGCTGTCATATTGACCATCCTATCTTCTGGCATTTTGTGGAAAAGTACGACATAACCCTTGATCCTCGCATTCGGGACAAGCCCGACTCGATGCTAATTTATGAAGAATTCAATAAAGGGGATGAGATCCCGAATGAGAATATTTCGGGGTCTGAATCCAGCGGTGAAATACGGAATACGGGAAACAAGCGTAAGGAAGAGGGCGGGTCGGTAATTCCGATTGACAGCGAACTCAAAACTGCTCTTATAGAATACTCAGCTTTGCACGTTGAAGTAGGAGCGTGACGTAGGCGGTAGCAAGGACAGATGATGCCGATTACGGACTTTCTGTCGTGCACGCGCGTGTTCGAC